>SYLY01000364.1 GCA_005808475.1 Acidobacteriota bacterium | reverse complement strand
GACAGGAGCCCTGTTCGAATAGCGAGATCAAGACATTCTGCAAGCGAAAATACGACGTCACCTTCCCGAGGTCGTCCAAGGTCCCGGTCTCGGGCGGCGAGAAGGTCCCACTCTACCGCTTCCTCACCGAATCGCGCGGTGGCGAGGTTGCCTGGAACTTCACCAAATTCCTCATCGGTAAAGACGGCAAGGTGATCGAGCGCTACAGCCCCATGCGAGCCCCCGATTCGAGCGCGGTCACGGACGCGATCGAGGCGGCTCTGAAGTAGGCCCAGCGGAGCGGCGCCGGATCGCGGCATAATCGACCCATGCCGAAGGTCTGGATCGCGTTCGCGCTCGCAGCAGCCGTGTCCGCTCAAAAGCGCCCGTTTCCGGTCGTCGAGACCTCGATCGCCGAAATGCGAGCCGCGCTCAAACGCGGGCGGGTCACGTCGTACGAACTTACGCGCCAGTACCTCGTCCGCATCGCGTTGCACGAAGACCGGCTGAACGCCGCGATCACGGTGAATCCGCGCGCTCTCGAGGAGGCTGCCCAACGCGACCGCGAGAAGCCGCGCGGCCCGCTGCACGGACTTCCCATCGCCCTCAAGGACAACATCCACACCATGGACCTGCCGACCACCGGGGGCGCTCTCGCGTTCGACGGTTTTCGTCCGCCATATGAAGCAACGCTCGTCAAGAACCTGCGCGATGCCGGCGCGGTGATCCTCGCCAAGACCGGACTCACGGAACTTGCCAACTGGGTCGCCGGCGGACCCACGCCGATGCCGGGCAACTACAATGCCGTCGCGGGCTTCGCGTTCAATCCCTACGATCCCCGGCGCGATCCGCGCGAGTCGACGGCTGACGGCCGGCCCGCGCTCAACACCAGCGGATCGAGTTCCGGCGTGGGCACGGCCGCCAACTTCTGGGCCGCCAATGCCGGCACGGAAACCTCGGGCTCGATACTCAGTCCGGCCAACCAGAATATGCTGGTGGGGATCAAGCCGACGGTGGGCCGGGTGAGCCGGCACGGCGTGATTCCCATCACCGCCGATCAGGACACAGCCGGCCCGATGGCGCGCACTGTCGGCGACGCCGCCATCCTGCTGGGTGCGCTCGAAGGGGCGGCGCCAGATCCGAACGACCCCGCCACGACCCGTTGCGCTCCACCGCCCGGCCGCGACTACACCAAGTTCCTCAACCCGCGCGGATTGAAGGGCGCGCGAATCGGCATCCCCCGCATGTTCTTCTACGACGCGATGGACGGCCGGGGCGGGCTGAGCGAGCCTCGAAAAGCAGCCATGGACGAAGCGATCGCCATCCTGAAACGCGAAGGAGCCATCGTCGTCGACCCGGTGGAGTTGCCAAGCGTCTCCTCCGGTGAGTACCAGCGCTGGGGGATTTGCTCGGGCGTGGGCGGCGCCAAGGGCAAGGACTCCGGCTGCTCGGTGGTCTTCAAGTACGGCATGAAGCGCGACTTCAACAAGTGGCTCGCCTCGCTCGGCCCGAACGCACCGGTGAAAACTCTCGCCGAACTTCGCGGGTTCAACCGCGAACACGAACGCATGGGCGCCATTCGGTACGGACAATCGCAACTCGACATCTCCGACGAAATGGACCTCGAGGCCGATCGCGCCCGCTACGAGGACGACCGCGCCAAGGACATCGATCTCGCGGGCACGCGTGGGATCGACGCGGCGATGAAGACTCACCGGCTGGACGCGCTGCTGTTTCCCGCTTCCGACGGATCGGCGATCGCGGCCAAACCCGGCTACCCCACCGTGATTGTGCCTTTTGCCTTCGTCCCCAACGATTCGCCACCCTTCCCCGCCGGGTTCGATCCGAGCCATCTCCGATGGGTGTCTCGTTTACCGCGATGTCTTGCGCCGAACCTCGCCTGATCGAGATCGGCTACGCCTTCGAACAAGCCACCAAGCGGCGCGTCCCGCCGCCTCAATTCCCATGAAAACACGGACATTCGTTTGGCTGGCCGCGGCGGGTCTTCTCGCCGCGGAACCGGCGGCGCGTTACCGGCACGCGGCGGGAGGCGCGCTCGCCGCCTCTGTCGTGCGGACTTTCACTCTCAGCACCGGTCCGCGCGGCGTGTCGATCCACGCGATCAAAGCCGGGGGCGGCGAGTTTCGCGTGTGGCGCCTGGACGGACGGTACGCGATCCAGGAGGGCGCATCGCGTCCGGTGGAGTACCGGAACGCGGTGACCGGCGAGGCGGTGCTTCCCACGCAGGTGGATCCGGCGCTGCTGTTTCCCAAGGAAGCGGCGGCGGAAATCGAGTACCTGGGACATCGGTACGTGCGCGAATCGGTGGGGGACGCCAACCCAGCGATTCCCGCGAATCCACGCGTGGTGGACTTGCGGCCGGACCTGCTGATTGGCCCGGCGTCGAACACGCGGCAGAAGGACGAGACTCGCCGCTACGACGGATCCGACTACGAACTGATCCGAATGAACCGCGCCGACTATCGCCTGATGCGCGACTCCGGAGTCACGTGCGTGCGCGCCGACGAGGAGCAGGCGCGGTGGGCGGACGAACTCGGCATGTACTACTGGGGTCCGGCGGCAGGCGTTCCTTTCCCCGAGTCGCTGTACCGCGTCCAGTATCTGGGACCCGCCCTGTATCTGGATGAGCCCGCCGTCGGTACACGAGACCACGTGATCCGGCCCCGGCTCGAAAAGGATCCCGCCTATCGCAAGACGCTCACCCCGAAGTTGGCGCTCGAGGAGTTCCGCAAATACTACGATCACGCGTGGCGCGAGGGTGCGCCCACCGCCATCCAGCGTGAGCTGAAGGCGAGACCGGGCGTCGACCTGGGCTCGCTCGACCTGCGCCAGTGGAACCTCTACAGTTGGGAAACGATGCCGAGCACCGCGGCGTGGCAACTCTCACGCGATCCCCACATCCCGGCGGCGATGGTGTTCGAGCCGCCCGGCCGGATCGGGTCCCGGCGGACGCTGCCCGAGATGAGCATGACGTACGGCGTTCCGTTCACCGCCGGAGATCCGCGGCAGCTCACCGATCTGATCTTCGGGTTCCTGCGCGGAGCGGCTCGCGCCACCGGTAAGGAATGGGGCGTGAGCATCTACGGCGCCGTGGAACGCGCCGACGCGCCGTACTGGCTGACTCGCGCCTACGACATGGGGGCCACGCGGTTCTTCTTCTGGGACAACTACCAGCTCGCCTGCGTCCCATTCGGCGAAGTGCTGGCGTTGGCGCGCCATCTGCGGGATCACGCCTCGGGGAATCCCCGCCGCGATCTGGTTAGACTGCGGAAAGCCGCGGAAGTGGCGATCCTGCTTCCGCCCGGATACGACCTGGGCCATGTGCGCACCGGCAAAGGCAGCATGTGGGGCGTGGACGAGTTGAACCTGGAACGCCGCAATCGCGCCGGAGTCCCCTACCGAACCGTGATGAGCAACTTCTTCGCCGAAGCCGCCCGCTGCATGCGAGCCGGAATCGCGTTCGACCAGAGCTGGGATCTGCCGGAGTTGCGCTGGGACGGCTATCGGGAAGTGGTGCGCGTCCGGGAAGACGGCAAAGTGGAGGTGACTGGCGGCGGCCGGACGTCAGTGCTGCCCGCGGCGCGGGCTCTGGCCGCTCCCGGTGGTTCCCCGCCCGAACTGACAGTGACGGTGGAAGCGAAGGCCGGGATCGTGATTGCTTCGGCGCGCGTTCGCGAGACAGGTGCGCCCGTCTTTTACACGCTCGGCGCCGGGACGGACGGCGTCTACCGGAACGCCCTTGTCGCTTGGGAACTGTACGGTCCCGCCGAGGAAGACTGCCAGATCTTCGCGCCACCCGGGTTGAAGCCGGACGTGACACTGGAACCCGGAGGCGGCGTGGCGCGAGCCCGGTTCCCGGCGTCGAAACCCGGCCGATACCGCCTGCGCGCCGCCACAGTGGACGCGGTGGGCAGAACGACCGTGGTCTGGCGCGAGTTCGCGACGGCGGATCGCTGAGGCGAACGCGGGGCCAGCACGCCGCCGCGACGAATCCGAGGCGAGGGCTGGAGCTAGAGCTAGACCGTGGGAGAGAAGATCAACACGGCTCGATCCCCGGAGTCGGACCCGGTGGCCGCGAACAGGCACTCCATCTCCCGCATCGTTCCGTCGATGTGCACCAAGCCGGCCCGGTAGCCATCAGCGGGCAGTCCCGCCAGGGCGGCGGACAGCCGGCTGTCGAGTTGCCGCCAGTCGCTGTCCCGGATGAGTTCGGCCAACGGAGCCCGGAGCGCGACGTGCCCGGGGGGATAGCCGAGCAAAGGCCCAACGCCGCCATTAGTGGCGACGATTCTCCCGGTCCGGTTTGATCGCAAGGACGCCGGCGCAATCTTCGTCGTCGCCGTCAGCCAGGACGGGGTCTGGAACGAGCCCGTCTGTCATACCCTGGGATCTGCACTCGAACCTCCATTCGGACGCACATGGTTCTCAACAGCATCGGCGCGGTAACCGGCCGTTTCGACGACGGCCGGGCGTCAGACCGCTGACGGAGCGTCATCTGCCCGGGAGGCTACCCGGCCGTTTCCTCGATCTCGGCCGACAGCCGCTCCCAATCCGCCATGAGCCCCTCCTGCATCCGCCGGCTCGATTCCAGGTCCGCCGTTACCCGCTGTGTCTCGTCCGAACTGACGAACACCGCCAACCGCCCCTCGAGTTCGGCCCCGCGTGTCTCGCACTCGGCGATCTTCTTTTCGATGCCCGCCAAATCGTCGCGCATCTTTTGAGCGCGCATGGGGTTCATCCGCTTGGCCGGATCCTTCTTCGCGGCGGCCTCGGAAGACGCCGCCACCGGCGCCGGCGCGATCAGCCCGTTCAAACCGGGGAGTTGCTGGCCGCCGATCCGCCACAAGTAATCCTCGTAGTTGCCGGGATAGATCTTTACTTCCCCACCGCCGATCTCGAACACGCGGGTGGCGAGTTTGTCCAGGAAGTACCGGTCGTGCGACACGAACACCACCGTGCCCGTGTACGATTGCAGCGCCTCG
>SYLY01000363.1 GCA_005808475.1 Acidobacteriota bacterium | reverse complement strand
TCGGCACCGTGGTGGACTGGCGCGGATCGATCATCCGGGAAGGCGAGCGTTGGAAGAAGTCGCACGGCATGGCCGTCGACTGGCCGAAGTTCGCCGACGAGTGGCGCGCGGGCTACGGTCCGGCGATGAACTTGGTCCGCACCGGGAAGCTCCCTTGGCAGTCGATCGATTCCCTGCACCGGCGCATCCTCGACGAACTTCTGGAAAAGTACCGGGTGAGCGGACTCTCCGAGGAAGACAAGCGGCATCTCAACCGCGTGTGGCACCGGCTGTACCCCTGGCCCGATGCCGTCGCCGGGCTGACCCGGCTCAAGAGGAAGTACGTGATCGCGACACTATCCAACGGCAATCTGTCGCTGTTGGTGAACATGGCGAAGTTCGCGGGACTTCCCTGGGACGCCGTCCTCTCCGCCGAGCTATTCCGCCACTACAAGCCGGACCCGGAGGTCTATCGGGGAGCGGCCCTCATCTTGGACGTCGCGCCCGCCGAATGCATGATGGTGGCGGCACACAAGAACGACCTGGACGCGGCGGCGCGCGCGGGACTGCCGGCGGCGTTCGTGGCGCGGCCACTCGAGCGAGGTCCCGGCGTCAAGTCCCAGGCGGAACTGGCGCCAGAGTCTCGTTTCAACTACAACGCTGTCGACTTCCTCGACTTGGCGGGAAAACTGGGATGCTGAAGCCACAAATCACCATGATCGGCGGAGGCATGATCGCGCACGATCAGATCCTCCCGTCTCTCTACCAACTGCAGCGGCAGGATCTGATCGGCGAAATCGCCGTATGCGCCCAGCACGGCCGCACGATCCAGGCGCTGGCGGACAACGCCGCGATCCGCCGGGCGTTCCCCGGGCACTCGTTCCGGGGATACCCCGATCCGGCCGCCGGGGCCGATGCCAAGGACTCCAGCGGCTACCAGCGGATCATCGCCGCGATGCCGCCCCGGCAGATCGTGATCGCCGCCATCCCCGACCAGATCCACCACGACGTGATCATGACGGCCATCCGCCACGATCAACACTTGATCGCCGTCAAACCCCTGGTGCTTCGCATGGACCACGCGGCGGAGATCGAACGCGAAGCCCGGTCCCGGAATCTGTTCGTGGGGACCGAATACCACAAGCGTTTCGACGACCGCAGCCTGCTCGCCCGCCGCCGCTACCGCGAGGGGATGTTCGGCGAGTTCAAACTAGGAACTGCCCGTCTGATGGAGAAGTGGTACTACCGCAACTCGAATTTCCAGAACTGGTTCACGGCGGAAAACTCGGACGCCTTCACCTACATCGGCTGCCACTACGTCGACTTCGTCCACTTCGTGACCGGTCTCGTTCCCGTCTCCGTTTCCGTTTACGGAATCAAGGACCGCTTTCCGAACGGGAACGAAGGCTACCTGTGGACGGATGCGCGCGTGATCTGGAACAACGGCGCCTGCCTTAACGTCCAGAATTCGCTCAGCTTCCCCGACGAAGCGCCCGGCTCCAACACGCAGGGCATCACCATGTACTTCTCCGACGGAGAGCGGGGCGCCTGGCTCGATCATAGCGACCAATACCGTGGAATCAAGTATTGCTACACGCGCCGGTTGGGCATTGACGGTGGGACCGTCTTCCACGAGCCGAGCACCGAGTACTTCCAGTACGTCGACCTGGGTGGCCCCGGCCTTGCTTGCGCCGGCTACGGCTTTCGGTCGATCGACCACCTGATCCGCGCCGCGATTCGCGTCGAGTCGGCGCCGGGCGCCGAACGGGCGGCCATCCTGATGGAGATCGACGACGCGGGGATCATCGCCACGCCCGCCAACTCCTCCTACAACGAAGCCGTGATCGAGGCTGGACGGCTCTCCTTGCAAAACGGCGGAAAGACCGCCGTCATCGAGTCCGGCGAACCGCCTCGCGTCCGCTTGATCTGAGTGCCGATCTGAAACAAAATCGCCCAAACACGCTTCACGCTCGCGGCGGATTTTGATATCATGGGAGCGACCCGGTTCGGACCGAGCGATCACAGGCATCTCCACCTGCACCTCCAAGTCGCTTAGCCCGCATCGGGTCAAGTTTTTTCATCCTCCCGCATCCTAGCGGCACCGCGCAACGCCCCAGATGGGAGCATCGATGGGGACCCAAAAAAGGGGGCGGGTACTACGAAACGGTGTTCAGGAACCGGTCGATATCCGCCATCCGGTGGTAGACCGACACGGACACCCGCGATTGCCGCCATTCGACCTTTGCGTCGATATTCGCGGCCTGTAGCTTCTTCCGGTACACGTCCGGCTTAGCGACCACGAAAGCCGACGTCGGCGACGGCGTCCCCTCCGGCGTCAGGCACGGATACCCGAGCCGGGGCATCTCTTTCCGCAGTTTCTCCACCATCGGGCGAACATGCTCCTGAATCCGGTCCACGCCGAGTTCGTGGATCAGCTTCAAGCTCTCCACATGTCCCGCCGCCACCACGTTCGCCACGTTGCCAACCTCGTAATGCGCGCCGGCGCCGCTCCGCACCTTCCACGACGCGTACTCCGGATCCGGCGTGTCGCCCGGATAGGCATGGTAGTCGAAATCGGAGAACTGGCGGTCGCCGAACTGAGTGCGCCGCAGCACCTTGCCGTGCAGTTCCTCGCGCACGTACAGGTACCCGAGGCCGCGGTCGCCCATCAGCCACTTGTAGCCGGAGCAGGCGCAGAAGTCGAGATCGAGCGCTTTCACGTCGATCGGAACCGCTCCCGCCGACTGAATGACGTCGGCGTACACGTACGCTCCCTGATCATGAGCAAGCCTGGAGAGCGACGCCACGTCGGCGCGGTACCCATTCAAGTACGACACCAGCGAACAGGCGACGAGCCTCGTGTTCTTGTCCACCAGGCGCTCGTAGTCCGGCAGCGAGGCGCGCCCTCCGCGCTGCTTCACCACGCGCAGATCCAGACCGCGATCCTTCAGCGAGCGGTACATGTAGATCGAGCCTTCGTAGTGCAACTCGTCGATCACCACATTCCACTTGCCGCCAGGAATCCCCAACCCGGCCACCACCAGATTCTCGCCCACCAGCGTGCTCGGCACGAACGAGATCTCGCCGGCGGAAGCGTTGATCAGACGCGCGAAGAGCGCTTTCGCCTCCTCCTGGTGTCCGCCCGCCCACTCGCCGCGGCCATCCCCGGGACCCAGCAGTTTGAACTCGAGGTACTTCTTCATCGCCTCCACCGACGCGCGCGGCATCGGATGCCATCCCGCCGGGTTGAGAAACAGTTGGCGCTCGGCCCAGGGGAACCGCGATCGGACCTCCTCCCAGTCGACGCGAGCCGCTCGCGCCGGAATCGCGGCGGCCGCCGCCGCTCCCAGGAAAGTCCGCCGTCCAGGTCTCATGAGAGCAGTATATAATTAGCGTCTCGAGGAGGTTTGCCATGCGTTTCTTGCGCCGCGAAATGTTCACCGCCGCCGCCCTGCTGAATTGGGCGCCAAAGCTGAAAGCCAGGGACAAAGGGCCGTATGGCGGCCGTAGCATCTACACGCGAATGCTCGGCATCCGGCCCATCGTTCCGTGCCGCGGACACACCACCGCGTTCGGCGGATCGCTGATGCCCGAAGAGGTGTTGCGCGCGATGAACGAGGCCAACGACTACTTCGTCGACCTCGTCGAACTCCAGCGCGCCGCGGGCAAGCGTATCGCCGAAATCATGAAGACCGAGGCGGCCGTCGTCTCCGCCGGATCCTTCAGCGCAATGTTGCTCGGGTGCGCCGCCTGCCTTACCGGAACCGATAAACAGAAGATCGAGGCTCTGCCCCACCCCACCTGGCCCAAGCGCGAGGTGCTGATCCAGAAGGCGCACCGCATCTACTACGACCGCGCCTATCGGGCCGCCGGCGCCATCGTCCGCGAGTTCGAAACCAAGGCTGAGTTCGAACGCGCCATCAACCCCGAAACCACGGTGATGCTCGCGGCGCTCGCCAGCACCGAGCAAAATCCCAAGCCCGGGGTGATGACCGTTCGCGAGTACGTCGACCTGGGAAAGAAGCACGGCATTCCCGTGCTGGTGGACGCCGCGTCCGAACTCCCGCCTTCCACCAACATGACTCGCTTCGCCGCCATGGGAGCGGATCTGGTGGTCATCAGCGGCGGCAAGGGCGTGCTCGGGCCGCAGTCGTCGGGAATGCTCGCGGGCCGCAAGGACCTGATCGAAGCCGCGCTGATGCACTCGTCGCCGAATCCCAATATCGGGCGAGGCATGAAGGTCGGCAAGGAGGAGATCATCGGTCTTTTGGTGGCGCTCGAGCGGTATCACAATCTCGATCACGACTCGGTGCAGGAATCGTGGAATCGCAAGGCCCGCTACATGGCGGAGGCGCTCCAGGGCATTCCCGGCTTCACCGCCAAGTACCGCATCAACCCCCAGGGGTTCGGAGAGGTGCGCATCGACTGGGATCGCAAGGTGATTCCACTGGGAGGAAAGGAAGCGGCCACCAAGCTCTACGACGGCGATCCGCGGCTGATGTACTACGACGACGACGAGGGCGGCGTCCTGCAGACCCGCTCGATGAAGGACGGCGACGAGATTCTCGCCGTGCGCATCCTGGCCCGCTTCTTCCGCGAGAACGCGCGCAAGGCATGAGGCGGTTCGGGTTCGTTCTGCTCGCTGCCGCGGCTCTGCACGGACAGGGCCAGAGGCGCATCTTCTCGCGGATCATGACGGGTGAGCCGTACACGCTCGAGTGCTACCTGCCCCAGATCACCAACGGTCCGAACTTCCCGTCCTGGTCGCCGGACGGGCGCGAACTCGCGTTCGCGATGAAGGGCTCCATCTGGCGCATGCGGCTGGACGATCGCGTGGCGCGCGAACTGGTGACGGACGCGGGCTACGCGTCGCAGCCCGCGTGGTCTCCCGATGGCCGCTGGATCGCCTACACGTCGGACAAGGACGAGACCATTCACCTGCGGCTGCTCGACCTGGCCACTGGCGAAACCCGCGCGCTCACCTCGGGCAATTCGATCAACGTCGAGCCGGAATGGTCGCCGGACGGATCGCGGCTGGCGTTCGTGTCCACCCGCCCGAACGGCAACTACAACATATATGCGATGCGCTTCGCCAACGGCCAATTCGCCGAACCCGAGCAACTCACCTTCGACTTCGAGTTGAAACCGCCCACCGTCTACTACGGCAACTGGGCGCTGCACATCCATCCCACCTGGACGCGAGATGGCAAGGAGCTGATCTTCGTCTCCAATCGCGACAACAAGCACGGCTCGGGCGGATTCTACCGGATGAAGGCGGAATCCGGCGCGCCGATGACGCGCTTCCACTACGAAGAGACCACCTGGAAGGCGCGGCCCACACTATCGCCGGACGGCGCCAAGCTGATCTATAGCTCGTATCTGGGACGCCAGTGGCAGCAACTCTGGGCGATGCCTCCCAAGGGCGGCGACGCCTTTCCGCTCACCTACGGCGACTTCGACCGCACCACGCCGCGCTGGTCCCCAGACGGCTCGCGCCTGGCGTTCATATCGAACGAGACCGGCGAGACGAGCCTTTGGCTGTGGCACTGGTTCGGCGGCCGCATGGACCGTATCGATCCCACAAAGATCGAATACCGGCGCTCCACCGGGCAGCTTCACGTACGCGTGCTCGACGCCGCCACCGGCCGCCCCATGCGGGCTCGCATTCACCTGAACGCCGCCGATGGACGCGCGTACGCTCCCCAGGAGTCGTGGTTCCGCGCCGATTGGCTCATGTTCGATCACATGGACAAGTCCGAGTACCACTACTTCCATACGGACGGCGATTCCACGCTCGACCTTCCCCCGGGCAAGGCGAAGCTGTCGGTGTCGCGCGGGTTCGAGTACATGCCGAAGCAGCTCGACGCCGAGGTCGTGGCGGGCCGCCGCGCCGAACTGACCGTGGCGCTGGAGCGGCTCGACGATTTTCCCAAGCGCGGCTGGTGGGACGGCGACAATCACTTCCACATGAACTACGCCGGTGTGTACTTCAACTCGCCGGCCAAGCTGATGGAGCAGGCCGAGGCCGAAGACATCCACGTCCTCAACAACCTGATCTGCAACAAGGAACAGCGCATCCCCGATATCGCGCACTTCACCGGGAAGCCCGATCCCGTTTCCACGGCGTCGCGCGTGCTGTTCCACAGCCAGGAGTACCATCCGCCGTTCTGGGGCCACGCCACGTTCCTGAACCTGAAGAAGCACATCGTGATTCCGGACTACGTCGGCTACCAGAACACGATCGTCGACAGCGTCTACCCAACCAACACCGAGCCGTTCCGTGTCACACGCGAACAGGGCGGGCTGGCCGGCTACGCGCACGGTCCGGGTCCGCACTTCGCCGCCGATCTGGCGCTCGAGAACGTCGACTTCGTGGAAGCCAACGCCATCGGCACGATGGAGACCCTTTACCGCGCCTGGAACTGCGGCTATCGCGTGGTGGCGTCGGCCGGCGAAGATGCCTTCCCCAATTTCTATCGATCCTACATTCTCGGTTCGAATCGCGTGTACGTGCGCACCGGCGCCAAGCTCGACTACGACAAGTGGACCGCCGACTTCCGCGCCGGACGCTCGTTCGTCACCAGCGGTCCGCTGATCCTATTGCGTGTGAATGGCAAGGAACCGGGCGACGAGATCTCGCTGCCGGCCGGCAGCCACAAGCTGCGCGTCGAAGTGAATGTGGCGTCGATCAGCCCGGTGGAGATCGTGGAAGTCATCCAGAATGGCAAGGCCGTCGCGACGCTGAAACCGGAGCCGGCCGGCAATAAGGTGGGAATGAGGCGCGAGGTGGTGGTGGATCGCTCGGGCTGGATCTCGGTGCAGGTCCGCGCCAAATACGGACGCGATCCGATTCGCCGGCCGTTCCCGTTCGCCGCCACGATGCCGGTGTGGATCGGCGTGGGCGGCAAGCCGGTCCGTTCGAGCGAAGACGCGAAGTTCTTCGTGGAGTGGATCGACCGCACGCTGCGGCGGGCGATGGAGCTGCCCGCCTGGAACAACGACGACGAGCGCCAACGCGCGCGGCGGCTCTATGCCGAAGCTCGCGAGAAGATGGTTCGCCGTGGAGAGGAAGCGCAATGAGGAAATGTTGGATCGTGCTGGCGAGCCTGCCCCTGTGGGCGCAGCAACCGGGACCGGAGGAGATGCCGCAGCAACTGGTGTGGCTGGACCGGGCGGGCAAGACGATCGCCCCGGTGGGCCAGCCGCAGATGTCGATGTACTTTCCGGAGATTTCGCCCGATGGGCGCCACGCGGCGGTATCGGCGCGCGACGGCGAGACCAACGACCGCGACGTCTGGATCCACGATCTTTCGCGCGGAAGCAAGGCAGTGCTCGCGCCCGCCAAAGGCAACGACAATTTCCCCATCTGGACGGCGGATGGCCGCGACATCGTGTTCACGTCGTCGCGCCCCGGCAACTACGAGTTGTTCCGCGCGCCGTTCCAAACGGACGCGCCGCCGAAGATGATCCTGAAGCTCGAGGAATCGCAGTATCCGCGCACGATCGTCAAGGACACGTTGATCTTCACCCACGCGACGGAGGGCAAGCGCGCGCTGATGGCCATGCCCGCGACGGGCGGCGCGCCGAAGCCGTTCCTGCCGGACGCCAAGGGATGGTGCGATGGCGCTCGCGTCTCGCCGGACGGGCGCTACGTGGCCTACGTCTCCAATGGCGGCGGTCCTTGGGAAGTGTACGTCACGGAAGCGTCGAACCCTTCGAAGTCGTGGAAGGTGTCGCGCGAGTTGAAGCAGGGCTGGGCGGGTGGCGGCGGCGGGGTCCGTTGGCGGCGGAATGGCAAGGAGCTTTTCTACATGATGGGCGACGCGATGGTGTCGGTGGAAGTGGACGCATCGGGTCCGGATTTCAAGCTCAAGGAGGGGAAGAAGCTGTTCTCGGCCCCAGGCATGAAGGGCAGCTTCCCCGACGAGGCGCCGTGGCTGGCCAAGTACGACGTCTCGGCGGAGGGCGACCGGTTCCTGTTCGTGCGCGCCGTTCCGAAGTAGCCGCCACAAGCGGGCTAAAGCCGCCGGCCCTCGGTCGACGACGACAGCGGAACGGACACGTTTACCACGCGGCCCCGGCGGAACACGGTCAACTCGACCGCATCGCCCGGGCGTTTGCGCGCCATTGCCGCGGTGATCGAATTGTCGCGATCCAGCCGCTTGCCGTCGATCCGCATGATCAGGTCGCCGCCGATGCCGATCTCGTTGTTGCCGACATAAACCGATTGCGTCGCCCCGCGCACGCCGGCCGCGGCGGCGGGTGAATCCTGATCCACGTCGTACACGAGGAACCCGCCCTCTTCCGGCAGTTCCAGCGCCCGCGCCAACTCACCCGCGACGATCGCGCCGTTGACCCCGAGCTTGGGCTTGGTGAACTGGCGCTGCGTCTTGAATCCGTCCATCATCGCCTTGGCTCGCTGGATCGGCATGGCGAATCCGATGCCGATGTTGCCGCCCGGTCCGTAGATCGCCGTGTTCACGCCGATGACGCTGCCTTGCGAGTCGAGCAGCGGACCGCCGGAGTTGCCCGGATTGATGGCGGAATCCGTCTGGATCATGCCCTCGAGGACCCGGTTCGATTCGTCGCGAATGTCGCGCCCCAGCGAACTGATGATCCCGGTGGTGAGCGTCCCGGTGAGTCCGAACGGATTGCCGATGGCCAGCACCTTCTGACCCACCTGCAGCTTTTCCGAGTCGCCCAGGCGGAGCGGACGCAGTTTCTTCTTCGGCGTGATCTTGATCAGCGCCAGATCGTTGCCCGGATCGCGGTCGAGCACGGCCGCCTCGTAGCGCGACTGGTCCGCCATCGTCACCTGGATCTTCTGGCCGCCGGAGATCACGTGGTGATTGGTGACGATCAGCCCATCGTCGTTCACCAGAAAGCCCGAGCCCGATTCCTTCGCCGGATAGATGTTGAAGAAGAAGTCGCGCCGGTAGACGGTGGAGGTGATGTTCACCGTCGAATCGTGCGACGCCCTGTAGATGTCGATATTGTTGACCTCGTCCGCGCTGAGCCCGGCGGCGCGGCCCACGTCCGGCCCGGACCACAGCGGGCCAGCCGCGGCGCCGGCGGCAAGCGGCAACCGCCGCGAGACCGCGCTCGACCGCGATGTGAAATAGACGAATCCGCCCGCCAACAAGGCGGCCAGCATCAGGGTTCGCAGCTTCATTGCTCCAGGCTCCGTAGACTCTCGTGGACGGCTCGAGTCCGTCCAGCGGTTTCCTCCTTCGTACCGGAGGTGTCGATCGCATAATCGGCGAACTTCATCTTTTCTTCCAGCGGCATTTGCCGTGCCAGCCGCGCCAGCACCTGCTCGCGGGTGGCTCCGTCGCGCGCCATCGCCCTCTCGATCTGCGTCTCCAGGGGACAGACGGCGACGATCAGCTTTCGATAGCGGCGATGACTTCCGGTCTCGATCATGATGGCGGCCTCCACCACGGCGATCCCGTTCGGGTCGCGCGCGGCGATCTCCTCGAGCATCCGTTCCTGCCGGGCGAAGACGGGCGGATGCACCAAGGCGTTGAGGCGCGCCAGCCGTTCCGGGCCGCCGAACACGATCGCGCCGAGCTTGCGCCGGTCGATCGCGCCGTCCTCCCCTAGAATAGCCGAGCCGAACTCGCTCACGACGCCGGCGTACGCCTCACCGTCCCGCGCCAGCACGGCGTGGCCGATCTCGTCGGCGCGGATCCAGTGGCAGCCGAGTTGCTCGAGCGTCCGTCCGATGAAGCTCTTTCCGGACGCGAGCCCGCCCGTCAGCCCTACGCGGAGCACCGCTTTTCCGCGCTCGCCACCGTGTTGGCCATCAGCATCGCGATGGTGAGCGGTCCCACGCCGCCGGGCACTGGCGTGAACGCGGCCGCGTGCGCCACTTCCAGTGGATGCACGTCGCCGGTCACCAGGCTGCCCTTTTCGTCGAACCGCGCCAGCCGCTCCGAATCGGCGGCGAAGATGCGCCCGGCCTCGGCCCGATCGACGATGCGGTTGATGCCCACGTCGATCACCACCGCGCCGGGCTTGATGAACGAACCGCGGATAAACGCCGGCCGGCCGATCGCGGCAACCAGGATGTCCGCGCGGCGGCACTCGTCCTCGAGCCCGGCCGTGCGCGAGTGGCAGATCGTCACGGTGGCGTTGGCGTGCAGCAGCATCAGCGCCATCGGTTTGCCCACGATGTCGCTGCGGCCCACCACCACGGCTCGCTTGCCCGCCACGGGGATGTCGTAGCGGCGCAGCATCTCCATGACTCCCGACGGCGTGCAGGCGCGCGGTCCGGCGGCGTTGCTCACCAGGTTTCCGACGTTCAGTGGGTGGAAGCAGTCGACATCCTTCCCGGGGGGGACCGACAACAAAACGCGGCGTTCGTCGATGTGCTTCGGCAACGGCATCTGGACCAGGATGCCGTCGATTTCCTCGCTCGCCGACAGCCCGGCCACAATGGCGAGCAACTCCTCCGTCGTGGTGGCTTCGGGCGGCGCGGCGTGGACGCTATGAATGCCGAGATCGCGGCAGGCCTTGACCTTGTTGCGCACGTAAATCGCCGACGCCGGATCGCCGCCCACCAGCACCACGGCCAATCCGGGCGGCCGTCCGGACGATGCCACCGCTTCCACGCGCGGCCTCAACTCCGCCAGGATCGCGTCGCGAACCTTGCTTCCCTCGAGAAGCGTCATGCGGCGGCGGCCTTGATGCGGAAGCGGTAGAAGATCGCGCCGGCCGCCACGGTGGCCAACGCGGCGAACGTGACGCGCGGATTCACCGTCAGCCCGAACAGCGTCATCCACACGCCGACGGCGATGAAGATCAACGGCGCCAGGGGAAACGCGAAGCTCACCACCCCCACCTTCTGCCAGCCGGGCCGCTTGCGCAGCACGAACAGCGAGGCCACGGCCATCGACGCGAACACGTTCAACAACACGCCGATGTACTGCACCAGATCGGGCAGCGACGTGAAGGTCATCAGAACCGAGCACACGCCCTGGCACACGATCGCCCACACCGGCGTGCGAAAGCCGGGATGCACGCGAGCGGCGAGTTCCGGGAACGCGCCGTTCTTCGCCATCGCATAGTAGACGCGCGGTCCGATCGTCACCATCGCGTTCACGGTGGACATGAGCGAGACCGCCATCAGCGCCGCGAAGATTCCGGCCACGGCTGGGCCGAACAGGTTCTTCGCCGCCAGCGCGCCCACCGAAATGACGCCTTTCATCTTCTCGAGCGGAACCGCGTAGATGAACGTGACCATCAATCCCAGGTAGAGCAGCGCCACGAACGCCGTTCCGGCCGTCAGCGCCAGCGGCAGCGTCTTGGCCGGATTCTTGATCTCCTCCGCGATATAGGTGGCGGCGTTCCAGCCGCTGTAGCCGACGTACACCCAGAACAGGCTCACCGCGAACTGCGAAGGCAACGGCAGCGTCGATGTCCGCACCGCGTCCTGCGAGAAGTGGCTCCAGTCGCCCGTTCCGGCCAGGATTCCCAGCCCGATGAAAGAGACGATCACCAGCACCTTGGTCGCGGTGAGCACGTTCTGCAGCGCGGCGGTGGGCCGCACGCCGATGCAATTCACCACGGTGAACAGCAGGATCAGCGCGGCGGCTCCGAACTGCGCTCCGCCGACTTTCACGGGGAACCATTCGGGTCCGAAGGTGACGGCCACGCTATCCTTGGCCAGCGCCGGGAAGAAATAGCTGAGGTAGTCGGAAAAGCCCAAGGCCGCGCCGGCGATGGGACCCGAGAACCCGGCGAAGAACGAGATCCAGCCGGACATGAATCCCACCGACGGGCCGAAGGCGCGCGTCAGGTAGACGTACTCGCCGCCCGAACTGGGGAAGTTGATGCCGAGTTCGGAATAGCAGAACGCGCCGGCCAGCGCGCAGATCGCGCCAACCACCCAGATTGCAAGGATAACGGGAGCGCTGCCGAGGTCGCCCGCCATGAATCCCGGCGCGATGAAGATGCCGCCGCCGATCATGTTGGACACCACCAGCGCCACCGCGGACGTCACGCCGAGCTGGCGGACAAGTGAAGGTTGCGCGGGAGTTTGCCCCCGCGCCTGCGAAGCTGCCACCACGTCATTGTATCTTGAGCATTGGACATGACTCGCCGCTCGCTTCTTCTTTCCCCGTTTCCCGCGTTCGCCGGAGCCCTTGTCGACGCCGATGGAATGCTCCACCTCGACGGCAAGCGGACCTTCGCCACCGGCCTCTATCAGTTGCCGCAACGGCCCGATCCCTGGCGCGCCGCCGCCGAAGCGGGCTTCCTCGTCGCGCACTGTGGCTCCGGCGAGGATCTGGACAAGGCGCGCGCTCATGGCATGCGCGGATGGATGACCACGGGCTCGATCTCCGCCGCGAAGAAAGACGCGGACATGGCCCGCATCAAGGACCGAGTCGCGAAATTCCGCCGCCATCCCGCTTTGCTCTGCTGGGAGACCGAGGACGAGCCGTCGTTCGCCGACAAGAAGCCGCGGTCGTTGCGCGTTCCCCCGGAATCGATTCGCGCCGCCTACCGCTACCTGAAATCGCTCGATCCCGAACGCCCCGTCTACCTGAACCATTCGCCGACGCATCTGGTGTCCACGCTGCGCCAGTACAACCCGGGCGGCGACATCGTCGCCACCGACGTCTATCCGGTCATCCCACCCGGCATCCGGAATCAGTACGCGCTGTGGCCAGACGGGCGGCAAGGCGACCTGCTCAACGGGTTCGTTTCGCAAACCGGCCAGTACGTGGACAAGATGCGCCAGGTCGCCGGGCCGCAACGCGGGGTCTGGATGGTGTTGCAGGCGTTCGCGTGGGAGATGCTGCGCAAGGCCGGCGACCGCGACCCGCGCATGATCCGCTATCCCACGCGGGACGAGATGCGGTTCCAGGCGTGGCAGTCGATCGTGCATGGCGCCACCGGGCTCCTCTGGTGGGGCCTGACCTACACGCCCGCCGAAGCCTCGCTTTGGGACGAACTGGTGGACGTGATGGCGGAGATCAAGGGGATGGCGCCCGAACTCGCGGCGCCGGCGGTGAAGCTCGCCGTGGCGGTCGACTACCACGAAACCGGCCACTCCCTGGACCGCGGCATCGAGTGGATCGCCAAGCCGTCGGGCGCGGGGATCCTGCTGGCCGCTGTGAACGCCGATCCCAATCCGGTGGACGCCGCCTTGTCCGGATTGGGGCGCTACCGGCGCGCCCGCGCGGTCTCGGAGGGCCGCTCCATCCGATTCGCCGCCGGAGTGTTGCGGGACGAGTTTCCCCCGTTCGGGGTGCGCCTCTACCGGTTGGATTAGTTTTCAAAGTATGCTGGTGTTTGCGGGGAAAAATCGAACCGATGCGTGCAACCCTCTTAGCTTGCGCCGCTGGGCTCCTGTTCTCTGTGTGCGCGGCAAGTCAGCCGGCGCCCACCTTGCGCGTCCGTCGCGACGTGCATTCGCTGGATCCGAACGGACCGGAGATCGCGGCATTGAAGCGCGGCGTCGCCGCCATGAAGGCTCGCGCCGCCACCGATCCCACCAGTTGGGCGTATCAGGGCGCCATTCACGGCACGGATACGCCAGGCAACGCCGCCGGATGGAACTCCTGCCAACACGGCAGCTTCTTCTTCCTGTCGTGGCACCGGATGTACCTGCACTTCTTCGAGCGCATCCTGCGGTCGGCCTCCGGCGATCCCACCCTGACGCTGCCTTACTGGAATTACTCGAAGCCGGGGCAGAATTCGCTGCCAGTCCCGTTGCGCCGGCCCGCCACGTTGGAGAACCCGCTGTTCGAACCGGCCCGCGACGCGGCCGCCAATGGCGGCGCCACGTTCCCGTCATCCGCCACCGGCTCCTCGCGGGCGATGAGCCTGACCCGGTTTTCCTCGGCGGTCTCGGCCTCGCGCGGATTCGGCGGGCGAATCGTGTCCCAACCCGTGCACTTCTCGAGCGCTCACGGCGCCATCGAGAGCCAGCCGCATGACAACGTTCACGTGCTGGTGGGCGGCGACGCGGGATTGATGAGCGACCCGAATTTCGCCGCGCTCGATCCGGTCTTCTGGCTGCATCATTGCAACATCGACCGCTTGTGGGAGAGCTGGGTCGCGCGCGGCGGCGGCCGCTCCAACCCCACCGGCGACACGGCGTGGATGAACACCGAATTCACGTTCTTCGACGAGAATAGGAACCAGGTTCGCATGAAGGGCTCCGAAATCGTGAACGCAGCCAAGCAACTCGGGTATGGGTACGACGCGCTGGAGGCGCCGTCCTCGCCGCAAGCAGTTCCGGAAAGCGCGCCGCAACCGGAGCGAATGACAACGCCGAAGACGCTGGTGACGCGCGACAGAAAGACGCTGCTCGAGGAGAGCACCGAGGTATCGCTGTCCCTGCCGAAGAAGGCGCTGGAGCCGAGCGGCCCGGAGAGCATCGGCGGCAGGGCAGTAGTGCTGCATATCGAGGGCTTGAAGTCCACCGCGTCCTCCGGCGGCTATTGGGAGGTTTATCTCAATGTTCCCAAGGGCGCGCGGCCCGATCCGGACGGACCGCACTTCATCGGGACCATCGCCTTCTTCGGGCGCAAGCACGCGCACGATCCCGGGGCGCCCTCGACGCAGGATTTCGAAGTGACGGAAGTGGTGGAGCGCCTGCGCCGCGAGAAGAAGCTCGAGGACGGCAAGCTGAATCTGTCGTTCGTGCGGCGGACCATCGACGCCGGCGCGGCCGTTCCCGCGCCCGGTCCGGCGCCCGCGCTCCCCAAGCCGGAGTCCAAGAAGAAGGGCGCCAAACCGCCCAAGGAGCCCAAGCCCGCCGCCGCGGCGAAACCGGCGCCGAAGGCGGGGAAGATCCTGGGCGAGCCGCAGTTCACCAAGATCCGGGTGGAAATCCTCTGATGCTGGCGGTCCACGTATTCGTTCGAGTGAAGCCCGGTTGCGAAGAGGCGTTCGAACGCGCCTCGATCGAGAACTCCCGCGACTCGGTCCGCGAGCCCGGGTGCGCGCGATTCGACGTGCTGCGCGACCAGTCCGGCGGCGGCAAGTTCGTCCTCGTGGAGGTCTACCGGGATGCCGCGGCGGCGGCCGCGCACAAGGAGACCGCGCACTACTCCGCCTGGCGCGACACCGTGGCGGACATGATGGCGGAGCCGAGATCGCCGGTCAAGTTCGACACCGTGTTCCCGGAAGATTCCGCCTGGTAGCCGTGCCGCGATTCGAGTTCGCCGCTCCGCGTATCGTGTTCGGCGAGGGCGTGGCGGCGGAGGCGGCCGCCGCGGCTGCCGGATTCGCGGACCGTGCGCTGTGGGTGACCGGCGGCGTCGAGCGGCTGCCCACCCCGGCGGGCGCGGTGCGGTTCGCGGTGCGCGGCGAGCCCACGCTCCAGGTGGTTCGCGACGGCGCGGCCATCGGGCGCGAGGCCGGATGCGGTGTCGTGGTCGCGGTGGGAGGCGGCAGCGCCATCGACGCGGGCAAGGCGATCGCGGCCATGATCTCCAACCCTGGCGATCCGCTCGACTATTTGGAAGTGGTGGGCCGCGGACTGCCGTTGACCGCGGCGCCAGTTCCGTTCCTCGCCGTTCCCGCCACGGCCGGAACGGGCTCCGAGGTCACCCGCAACGCCGTGCTCGGAGTGCCCGAACATCGCGTGAAGGCGAGCCTGCGAAGTCCGCGAATGCTCGCGCGGATCGCGTTCGTCGACCCGGACGCGAGCCTCGGATTACCGCCGTCTCTCACGGCGTCCACCGGACTCGACGCGCTGACGCAACTGATCGAGGCCTACGTCTCCATTCGCGCGAATCCGATGACGGACGCGCTGTGCGTGGAGGGTCTGCGCGCGGCCGCGCCCGCGCTGCGGCGAGCGTACCGGAACGGCTCCGATCGCGAGGCTCGCGGGGCGATGGCCTGGGCGGCTTGCCTGAGCGGGTTGGCGCTCTCGAACGCGGCGTTGGGAGCGGTGCATGGATTCGCGGCGCCCATCGGAGGCGCGTTCGCGGCCCCGCACGGAGCCGTTTGCGCGGCTCTGCTGCCTCATGTGATGCGGGCGAACGGGGCGGCCTTGCGATCGCGAATGCCGGAGTCGCCGGCGCTGGCCCGTTACGACGAGATCGCGCGATTGCTGACCGGCGCGCCACACGCGGTGGCGGCGGACGGAGAGCGTTGGGTGACCGATCTGGTGTCGGAGTGCCAGATCCCCGGGCTGTCCGCGTACGGCGTCGCGGCCGGGAACTCCGCCATGCTGGTGGACGCGGCGTCGAAGGCGTCCAGCATGAAGGGCAATCCGGTCGTGCTCGAGCCGGCGGAACTCGCGGCGGTCTTGCGTCTCGCGATGGCGCGATGACTTGCGAACCCCGCTACGACAGGATTCCCAGCGCCTTCATCTTGCGATAGAGATTGCTGCGTTCGAGCCCGAGCGTCTCCGCCGTGCGCGACACGTTGCCGTTGTTCTCCTCGAGCTTCTTCTGAATGAACTCGCGTTCGGCGGCCTCGCGGAACTCTTGCAAGCTGCCGAAGTTGTCCGACGTCCGCTCGAGCAGGCTGCGGCGGGACGGGTTCAGCGGGATGTGCCGCGCGTCGATCCGGATCTGAGGATTCATGATCACGATCCGCTCCATCAGGTTTTTCAACTCGCGCACGTTGCCGGGCCAGTGGTAATCGAGGAGAGCCTGATACGCCTCGGGCGTCAACTCCTTCGGCTTGCGGCCGTAGGCGCGCGCGAACTCCGTCAGGAAGTGGTTGGCCAACAGCCGCACGTCCTCCACGCGGTCGCGTAGCGGCGGCACGTGGAACGGCACCACGTTCAGCCGGTAGAACAGATCCTCGCGG
>SYLY01000362.1 GCA_005808475.1 Acidobacteriota bacterium | reverse complement strand
TACGACCGCCGCATCTCCTCTTCGATGTTGATGGGGATCGTGTTCTTACTGTCGCCACCCAACGGTAGCTGGGTGGGCGGCGGGCCTGGCGGCGGTTGATTTTCGGGCAAGAGACTCCTCTGCGAACGGACGTGGAAACTTTGATTTTACCAGTTCCGGCCTCTGCTATGCTGTTGCCATGAAACGTGTTCCGGCGATCTTGTTCCCGCTCCTTTTCGCTCTCGCTCCCGCCTGCGCACAGCAGCAGCCGCGCCGCGCTTCTCCCCGCAATGCTCCGGGCCAGTTCGATTACTATGTGTTGAGCCTCTCCTGGTCGCCCGAACATTGCGCGGGCCCCGCCGGCGCGCGCGACCGCTTCCAATGCGCCGGCGAACGTAAGTATGGATTCATCGTCCACGGTCTGTGGCCGCAGTTCGAAAAGGGCTGGCCCGAGTCCTGCACCACCGATCCCCCACCCGATCGCGCCACCGTCGATCAAACGCTGCCGATCATGCCCAGCCCCGGCCTGATCCGCCACGAGTGGTCCAAGCACGGCACCTGCAGCGGGCTCTCCTCGCGCGACTACTTCGCGCGCATTCGCTCGACGTTTTCCGCACTGAAGATCCCGCCCGACTATCAGCAGCCTCTGAAGCAACTCACGGTCAAGCCCATCGATATCAAGCGCAAGTTCGTGGCCGCCAATCCCGGGCACACCGAGCAGTCGGTGCGGGTTCAGTGCTCCGGCGGACGGTTCCTGTCGGAAGTGCGCGTGTGTCTCGACAAGGACATGAAGCCGCGCCCCTGCGCGCGCGACGTCGGCGATTGCCGCTCGCAGTCGATCATCATGCAGCCGGTGCGGTAGCTCCCGGCAGCGCCCGCGAAATCCTCCGCCGGACCGGGCTAGCGGGACGTGGCCGGAATCGCGCCGCCGCGCATCGCGCCTGGCAGGCGGAACTTTCCGTACAAGGCGCCGGGCCGAAGCCGCGGCAACGATCGCCGTCTGGACGGCGCGATCGTTCGCCCGTAAGCCCGGCGCGCGATACAATGGCTCCGCAATGACCCGCCGCACCTTGTTCGGAACTTCCCTGGCCGCCGCAGCCGCCGCGGCCGATGGCCTCCCCTCCGTCACCCATCCGCGCGCGACCTCGGGCGATTCCGTTGAGCCCGTCTGGAAAGAACGGCTCTCCGTCACCGTTGGCCCGAGCGGCGCCGATATCAATGGCTCCACCGAGAGAGCGGTGCAAGCCGCCGTCGACGCGGCCGCGCGCTGGGGCGGCGGCACGGTGCGCATCCTGCCCGGGACGTACCGTTTTCGAAACGCCGTCTACCTGAAGAGCGACGTCCGAATCGTGGGCGCCGGACTCGACACCCAGATTGTCAAGGAGCCCTCGGTGAAGTCGGCGCTCGCGGCCGACTCCGATTGGTACGACCAGGAGATCACGCTGAAGGACGCGAGCGGATTCCGCCTCGGCGACGGCGTCTGCATCCGCGGCAAGAACGCCGATGGCAACGGCAACGTGGTGCTCAAGCGAACCCTGGTGGCGCGGGATGGCAACCGCTTCAAGCTCGACCGCGCGCTTCGGGAAAACGCCTGGCTGCCGGGCTCGCCCACCGTGGCCACTCTGTTCCCGCTGTTCAGCGGCGAGAATATCTCGAATATCCAAATCGAAAACCTCGCGTTCGACGGCAACAAGGATCGGAACGAAGAACTCGACGGCAACTACGCGGGCTGCATCTTCCTTCAGGACTGCGCCAGGATCTCGATCCGCGGCGTCACCGCGCGCAACTATCGCGGCGACGGCATCAGTTGGCAGATCTGCCACGACGTCTCGGTGGAGGAGTGCCACAGTCACGACAACACCGGGTTGGGGCTGCATCCCGGCTCGGGCTCGCAGCGGCCGCTCATCCGCAACAACAAGCTGGTGGCGAACGATCAGGGGCTGTTCTTCTGCTGGGGCGTGAAATACGGTTTGGCCGAACGAAACACGATCGTGGGCAGCCGGCGCTTCGGCATCTCCATCGGACATCGCGACACCGACAACCTGATTCGCGACAACGAAATCCGCTCGAGCGGTGAGGTAGGGATCCTGTTCCGGAAGGAACGCGGCTTCGCCTACAACGCGCACCGCAACCGCGTGGAGCGGAACCGCATCATCGACGTGACGCGCGACTGGGGGTTCGGCATCGACATCCAGGGGCAGACCGGGCAAGTGCGGATCGGCGATAACGAGATCCGGCATAGCGGCGCGGCGGAAAAACGCGTCGGCGTGCGGATCGGCGAAGAAGCGGGCGAGATCACGCTCGCCGCCAATCGCATCGAAGGGTTCGCCGAGGCGGTGAAGGATCTGCGGAAGAAGGCATAACACCCCGCGGACCATTCACGCGCCCGGCGTCAGAAGGAGACTCTCGCGCGCAGCATGATCTGGCGCGATCCACCGATCGCCGAGAACGCCCGCGTTCCGGAGATCACGCCCACGTTCGACGCGTTGATGTTCGCCGCTGGGTTGTTGAAGTTCGGGTGGTTGGCGATGTTCTGCGAGGCGGCCATGAACGTGAACTTCATCTTCTCGGTCAGCGGGAACGTCTTGCCGATCGACAGATTCACCACGTTCAGCCCCGGTCCCTCGAGTACGTTCGCGCCCGAGTTGCCAAACCGGCCGGCTTGTGGCCGCGCGAAGGCCGCCGCGTCGAACCAGCGATTCAGCTTTCGTTCAGCGGTGGGCAGATTGCCGTTGCTTGACCGGTCGGCGCGGCCGGCTGTGGTGTTGGTGTTCGACGGGTCCGCGCCGGAGAAGGTCGGCGTGAAGAACTGGCCCGTTTCCATGAACCCGACCCAGTAGAACTGCCAGCCGCCCACCACGTGGTTCAACGCGGTGTTGGCGCTGGACAGGAAGGTCTTGCCCTTGCCGAACGGAAGTTGCCAGGTCACGTTCGTCACGAAGCGCTGCCGCACCGTGTTGGGATCGCGCTCCCAGAACAGCGGCGCGTAGGGGTTCTCGAGATTCTGATAATTCCAGTAGTTCGATGCCAGCGTCCAGTGGATGTCGAACGTCACCTGTCCCGCCTTGCGCTGGGCCTGGATCGTGACCGCGTTGAACTTCTGGCCGCCGTCGCTGCGCGCGAACGACGCGCCGACGTACTGTGGCCACGGCCGCCGCGCCTGCGCGAACGGAGTGGCGGAGGGCTGCGGCTTGTTCAACTCCTGGCTGTAGTTGATGCCCGCGGCCCGCGAGCCCTGATAGGAGAGCCGCAGTCCGATGTCCTTGATCTGCCGCTCGACAGTGGCTGTGTACTGGTGGAGCCGTCCGTTCGACGTGCCCAGCGGATAGCCCGACACCGACTGCGACGCGATCGCGCCCGCGCCGGACGGGAACGGATTCGGCCACGGACGAATCGCCGCCGTGTTGTTGAAGAACGTCTCGTTCAACTGGTAGGGTCCGCCGCCGTTGGCGCGCGCGAACCGGCCGATCTGTTCGGTGAACACCGAGTAGCCGCCGCGCACCACCCAGTTCTGGCCTAGCGGACGCCACGCCACACCGACCCGCGGTTGGAAGTTCCCATTCGACGGACGCGTGCGGACGTCTCCGGTCACCACCTTGATCGTGCTGACCGGATACAGCGGGCTGATCTGAGCGCCCGTGGGGATCACCACGTTGCCGGACTCGCGATCCCAGCGGAATATCTTGCCGTCGTCGTAATTCGGCGATCCGAAGCGGTCCCAGCGAAGGCCCAGATCGAGCGTGAGCCGCGAGTTCACCTTCCAGGTGTCGTTCACGTAGAGCCCGAGCTCGTTGTCGAGCTGCGTCCGGTTGGTCAGCGGATTGAGCCGCACCGACGAGAACGGCGCGCCGAGATAGAAGTCGGCCGGAGCGTAGCCGGTCAACTGCCCGGTGAAGCTGAAGTTCCCGTACGTTCCTTCGGGAATGGTGTTCACCAGATTGCTCGACAGGCGCAACTCGCCGCCGATCTTCATGGTGTGCGATCCCTTCGACCATGTGGCGGCGTCCGTGAACGTTTTGAGAATGTCGTTCTGCAACGGGCTGCCCGCCGGATTCACGCGAATCGGCTGATAGCCGGTGATGCTCACCGTCGGAAAGCCCATTCCGGACAGACCCTGCGGATTGACGCCCTGGATGCCGAGTTCCTTGACCGCCGCGTCTCCGGTGACCGGATTGAATCCGTTCACCGTGCCGCCGTCGTTGACGATCGGTTGATACCAGCCGAAGCGGACTGTGTTGACGAAGGTGGGCGAGAAGATGTGCGTGTCCTCGAAAACGATGTTGCGCGAATCGCGTACGCGGGTCCAGGCGAGTCCGGGGAAGTTCCCCGCCAGCACGTACAGCGGCTTCGACAGGATGACGCGGCCGTAGAGGGTGTTCTTTTCGTTGATCCGGTAGTCGGCGCGGAATTCGTACGCTTTGAACGTGAACAGGTCCGTGGGGTAGGGGAACAGGAATCCGTAGTTGTTGTTCAGCAGTCCCGCCGCGCCTTGATTCGGAGCGGGAAGGTACTTGTCGAAGATCTTCGCCGACACCGGATTGAGCCGCGCCGCCGGAATGCGGTTGTTGGCAAAGGGCGCGTTGTTGGCGAAGGGGTCGCGGATCACCGTGCGCGGCAGCACTTCGGAGAAATCGCCCTGGCGCATCGCACTCGTGGGGACGTCGCGCTGGATGAAGTTTCCGCCCGGCCACTCCTGTCCGCTGATGGAGGTGAAGAAGAATAGCTTGTTCTTGATGGCGGGTCCGGACAACTCGCCATGGTAGGTGTGGAACTTGGTGGACGGCTTTCGAGGCTCGAAGAAGTTCCGCGCGGACAAGGCGCTGTTCTGATGCCAATACGCGGCCTGCCCGTGCCATTCGTTGGTTCCGCTCTTGGTGGTCAGGTTGATGTAGCCGGCGCGGGAGAACTCGGCGGAATTGGTGCCGACCACGATGTTCACGTCCTGCATGATGTGGACGTTCGCCGTCTGCAGCGCCGTGCCGTCGCCGCCCACGCCGTCGATCGCCGTCTGTGTCTGCGCGCCTTGCAATCCGGCCACCTGAATTCCGTAGACGCCGCTGGTCATCTGAACCAGCGGCAGCGTGGCCATGATCACCTGGGGATTACGGCCGTCGCCGATCCACGGCGCTTCCTCGAAGCGCTGTTTGGTGAAGCTGCCCTGGATCTTGGCGGAGTCGGTTTCGATCACCGCCGCGTTGGCCTGCACGGTGACCTCGGTTCCGACGCTGCCGAGTTCGAGCGTGGCGTCGATGCGGCGGATGGTGGACGTTTCGACCACGATGTTGTTGGCGACGAAGTTCTTGAAGCCAGATTGGGAAACGGTGAGACGGTAGGCGCCGCGTTGCACGTCGGGGATCTCGAAGTCGCCGTCGCCGTTGGTGGCGACGGAGCGCTCGACCGATGTCTGGGTGTTCACCAGCTTGATGGATGCGCCGGCGACGGATGCGCCGGACGGATCCGACACATGGCCGCGAACGGTGGAGGTCGAAAGCTGCGCCCACGCGGCGGCCGCGACCAGATAGACGATGGCAAGTCTCACTGCGATACTCCCTTTCCCAGACCAAAGCTTTCGCGCACGGAGCGCATGGCGGGATCATACTACGCGGAGGCAGGCCGGAGCAAAGGCACGCCGGCGTAGAATGGAGCGAAGTACAGCCCATGAGAACCTCCGCGCTTTTCCTCCTGGCCCTTGCCGCCGCTCACGCCCAGCGGCAACCCCGTGTCCTGCGCCAGGGAATCGTCCACCAGGAGGCCGGCCGCTACGGCGGATGGCCCGCCAATCACGGCGCATGGTCGTGGGACGGCGAGCTCGCCGTGGGCTTCGAACTCGGCTACTTCAAGGACAACCCCACCGGTCACGACATCGACTACTCGCGCCCCGCCGAACACGTGCTGGCGCGGAGTCTCGATGGCGGAATCACATGGAAGATCGAGCGCCCCGAGGGCTTGCGGCCTCCGCCCGGTGCACGCGTGGCGGGAGTGCTGCCGGGGGACGTGGGAAAAGCCGCCGTGGATTGTCCGGGGGGCATCGACTTCCTGCAACCCGGATTCGCTATCACCTTTCGCATGACGAGCATCCACGACGGAGAATCGCGCTTCCACTATTCGGCCGACCGCGGCAAGTCGTGGCAGGGCCCTTGCAAGCTGCCGAACTTCGGCCAGCCGGGGATCGCCGCCCGCACCGACTACCTGGTGGAGGGCCGCCACCAGATGCTGGTGATGTTGACGGCGGCCAAGTCCGACCGGCGCGAGGGCCGGGTCATCGCCGTGCGAACCCGCGACGGCGGCAAGACCTGGAACCTGGTCTCCTACATCGGCCCGGAGCCCGAGGATTTCGCGATCATGCCTTCTTCGGTGCGCACCGGGCCCGCGGACATCGTCACGGCGATCCGGCGGCGGCGCTGGATCGACATCTACCGCTCGTCCGACAACGGCGAGTCCTGGCGGTTCGTCAATCAGGCGGTGCTCGAGACGGGCGGCAATCCGCCGAGTCTGGTCCGTCTGGACGACGGGCGTCTGGTGGTGACCTACGGCTACCGCTTGAAGCCTTTCGGCATCCGCGCGCGCACCAGCCGCGACAACGGACTGACGTGGGGGGAAGACTTCATCCTGCGCGGCGATGGAGGTGGCAGCGATCTCGGCTACCCGAGGACGCTGAAGCGCGCCGATGGCAACCTGGTGACCGCGTACTACTTCAACGACGCCGCCGATCGCGAACGCTACATCGGATACACCGTGTGGGACCCGGGCCAGTAGCGCCGAACCGCGTTACCGCCGTTCGAAAGCGACCGCGCCGCCGACGATGGTCATGTCGACCTGGACGTCCTTGATCCTGGCCGGATCGATCTTGAAGATGTCCTCCGACAGCATGGCCAGATCGGCGAGCTTGCCCGGCGCGAGAACTCCCTTGTACGCCTCTTCCACGGCCGCGTAAGCGCCGCCCGCCGTATAGGCGCGCAGTGCTTCTTCCACGGTGATTTTCTGCTCCGGAACCCAACCGCCGGGATGCTTGCCGTCCAGCGTGCGCCGCGTCACCGCCGCGTAGATGCCTTCCATCACCGAAGGCGGAGCGACGAACCAGTCGCTGCCGAACGCCAGAGTCACGCCCGCGTCGATCATCGACCGGAACGCCCAACTCGTCTTCGCGCGTTCGGCTCCGATCGCCTTTTCCGCCCAGCGGCCGTCGTCGATCAAGTGGTATGGCTGCATGCTGGCGATGACGTTCGCCTTGGCCATGCGCGGGATGTCGGCGGCGTGAAGGTGCTGCGCATGCTCGATCCGGAAGCGGTGGGCCTTCTGGTTGCTGGTTTGCAGGATCTTCTCGAAGACGCTGAGCAGGACGCGGTTGGCGCGGTCGCCGATGGCGTGGACCGCGACAAACATGCCGCGCGCGTCCACGGTGAAAGCCTGGTCGAAGATCGTGTTGGGAGACGATACGAAAAAGCCCGAGTCCTTCGGGCTGTCGGTGTAGGGCTCATCGAACGCGGCGGTGTGGGAACCGAGCGATCCGTCCAGGAACGCCTTGAAGGTTCCCCAGCGAATCCACCGGTCGCCGTAGCCGTCGAAGGTGAGCTTGTCCACTGGCTTCCACTGCTCGAGCGGAGCCGCCACGAAGACGCGCACGCCCAACTGTCCGTCGGCGCGGACGGCCTCGAACACGCTGAGATCGGAGTTGTTCGATCCCATGTGGTGCGCGCTGGTGACGCCGTTACGCAGTAGTTCCTTCGTGGCGTTGGCGGCCGCTTCGCGCACTTCCCCGGCGGCTGCGCCGGGCTTGGCTTTCTCCACGATCGCCATGGCGTTGTCCTTGAACACGCCGGTGGGCTCGCCCTTGGCGTCGCGCACGATGGTTCCGCCAGGCGCGGCCGGCGTTTCGCGAACCACCTTGGCGGCGCGCAACGCCAGCGAGTTCGCCAATCCCATGTGGCCGTCCAGCCGCTGGATCCAGACCGGGTTCTTCGGCGTCACCGCGTCGATCCACTGGCGGGTGGGCAGTTCGCCGCCCCAGTTCTCGTGGTCCCAATCGCCGCCGGCGATCCAGGCGCCCTCGGGTCTTCCAGCCGCGAACCTGGCGATGCGGTCGACGAAGTCCTTCTTCGTTTTGGCGTCGCGCAGCTTCACCGATTTCATCCGCAGTCCGGCTTCGATGAGATGGGTGTGGCTGTCGATGAACCCGGGGGTCACCAGCCGGCCCTTCGCGTCGACGATGCGCGCGCCCGGCGCGACGGGCGCATCGGCGGGCACGTTGCCGACGCGGGTGATCATATCCTCGGTGGCGGTCAGCGAATCCGCCCACGGATTCTTGGGATCGCCCGTCCAGATCCGCGCGTTCCGGATAACCAGTGTTGCGGTCTGAGCGTGGAGCGTTGCCGCGACGGCCGCGGCGAGAAGCGGCTGTTTCCAGGCCATCTACTTCATCGGAGAGTAGTCGACGGCGTCCATGTAGACCGCGTCGACGTGATCGACGATCTTGCCCTTCTTCTCGGATGCGTCGCGCGCCTTGATCCACTCGGGATCCTTGCGGAAGCCGTCCCAACTCTTGGCGGCCGCCTCGCGGCTCTTGTGGCGCAGCACGTAGATGAGCGTGTTGCTCTTGTCCGGCTGGCCGGGCTTCTTGGCTTCGTCCTGGGGCTGCCAGTAGCCCACGTTCACCATTCCGTGCTTTTCGAAAAGCTTGGTGGTGTGGTTGCGAAACCGTTTGTGCAGATCGGCGAGCTTGCCGGGATGGCAATAGTACGTGCGAAGTTCGAAGACGTCGGCGTTCATAAGGCTCACCATACCAAGCGCGAGGGCGGCGATGCGAAGGGTTCTCATGATCTATTCATTCTCCATCGCGCAGGCGGTCGCGAGCAACAGCGCGTCCTGGCCCGGCGCGGCGGCGATCTGAAGGCCGAGCGGAAGCACGCCTACCGGAGCGTTCATCGGAATGGAAATCGCCGGCGATCCGAGCCCCGTCCAGGGAGCGTTCATTCGCGGGTCGCCGGTGGACGCCAGTGTGCGCGGCGCCGGGCCGAGAGCCGCCGGGGTCAGCACCACCGGATGTTCGGTGAAGAACGCCGCCATGCCGCCGCGCGCCGCTTCCAGCTTCCCCAACTCATCCTGGTATTCGGATTCCGAGGCGGCCAGACCACTCTGAATCAGCCCCGCCAGCTTTTCACCAACCGCGGCGCCGTGCCGCTCCCACGCCTCGCGATGCGTGCGCGCCCCCTCGATTTCCTGGATGCGCTTCACCACTTGCCAGAGTCCGCGCAGGGAATCTGGCGGCGCCACGGTGGCGGCTCCTAGACGCGCGGCGGTTTCGGTGAACGCGGCGCGCATCGGGGGTTCCACTTCATCGGCCAGTTCGAGCGCCACCGGATTCTGGCAGGGCTCGGCTACCGCTTCGCAGTCCAGCAGCGCCCACAGCGTGCGCATGTCGGCGGCGGTCCAGGTGAAGAATCCCGCCGTGTCCAGCGTGGGCGCGAATGGCATCACGCCTTCGAGCGGCAACACACCGAATGTCGGCTTGAAGCCTACGCAGCCGCAGAAAGAGGCTGGCCGCAACACCGATCCCTGCGTCTGCGATCCCAGCGCGAGCGGAACCATGCGCGCCGCCACGGCGGCCGCCGAACCGCTGGAACTCCCGCCGGGCGTATGCGCGGGGTCGTGGGGATTCCGCGTCGGAGCCGGATCGAAATAGGCGAAAGACGTGGTGTGCGTCTTCCCCACCATGATCGCTCCCCGCTTGCGCAGCATGACGACGAGCGCCGCGTCCGCCGTGGGCACTCGGCCGGCCATCGTGGGGCTGCCCCACTCGGTGGCCAAGCCTTCCGTAGCGAAGATGTCCTTCACGCCGAAGGGCACGCCCGATAACGGACCGTCCGAAAGAGGAGGTGCGGGCTTCACCCGCACCCATGCGTGTACGTTTTGCTCTCTCTCGCGGATACGAGAGAGGCAGGTTTCAAGATTCGTCGAGAGCATTCCCTATGCGCCGGATTCCTTCCACGAAGATTTCCGGCTTCGGCAAAAGACTTACGATCGCGAACGGCTCGGTTTGGAAATCGTAGAAATAGCCGGGCTGGATCGACACTCCATGACGATCCACCAGATCAACCACCCAATCTTCCTCGGAACGCGTGGCCGGAAGACGCATAATCGCATACCAGCCACCCTCCACGCGAGGGGGGGTGGTAAACCCCCGTAAAACCTCCAGATTTCCCCTCACGCGGGAAAGCAGCCGCTCCTGAAACGGGGTCCGCCGCGCAAGCCACCGCGCCGCGGCGTGCTGCACGGGAGCGCTCACCGAGAGGTAAGTATCGGCGATCAGTTCGAGCCGCCGCATCGCCGCGGCCCTCGTCGCGGCGGGGCCTCCCACCACGATCCAGCCGAGCTTCATCTGCGGCAGCCCGCACGATTTCGACAGCCCGCCGAGCCGGAATGTCAGCGCGTCTTCGACGCCGGCAAGCGTGGGAGCGATCTCCGGCGACGGATCCAACCGGTAGTCGGCGAACACTTCGTCCGATACGATCGCGATGCCGCGATCGGCGCACAGCCGCGACAGGCGCTCCACTTCGCCGCGCCGCAGGTAGGACCCGGTCGGGTTGTTCGGATTCACGACCACGATCGCCCGCGTACGCGGCGTCACTCGCCGTTCCCATTCGCCCGGCTCGACCCACCACCCCTCGTGGAATAGCAGCGAGTAGTGGCGGACCTCCACCGATTCGAGCCGCGCCAGATAGTCGAACAACGGATACGACGGCCTCGGCGCGAGGATCTCGCCGCCCGGGTCGCACAGCAGCTTGAACAGCATCGAATAGGCTTCGCTGGTGCTCGCCGTCAGGACTATGTCGTCCGGGCTCGCGCCTTGATAGCGAGCGACTGCCTCGCGCGCCTCGAGCAGTCCGCGCGCATCGGGCTCGTACGAGATCGACCGCGCATCGTCGAGCGCCTCCAGAATTTCGCCGGCGCCGAACTCGATTCCGGCGCGGCCCGGATTCGATTCGGTGAGGTCCAGCACCGGCAGGCCCGCGAGCCGCCGCTTTTCGAGAGCCTCCGCCAGCCGGTTGGGCCGCGCCTCCCAATCGAGCCGCGACGAGAACATCAGCGGAGTTTGACGCCCAGTTGCGACACCAGGAACGTCAAGCGGTCCGCGCCCTCGTCGATCGACTTCGTGGTCGACATCACGCCGGCGTGGCCCGCCTCGGTATCGTAATGGAGCAACACGGGCCGCTTGCCGAGCGTGTTCGCCTGCAGCAGCGCCGCGAACTTGCGGCCATGCAGCGGATCGACGCGTGTGTCGGAATCGCCGGTGACCACCATCACCGCCGGATAGTCCACGCCCTTCTTCACGTTGTGATAAGGAGAATACGTTTTCAACCAGCGGAACTGTTCCGGGTCGTCGCTCGATCCGTATTCGGGGATCCAGAATCGCGCGACCAGGAACTTGTGGTAGCGCACCATGTCGAGCAGCGGGTAGCTGCAAATCACCGCGCGGTAGAGATCGGGACGCTGTGTCAGCGCCGCTCCCACCAGCAGTCCGCCGTTGCTGCCGCCGGAGATCGCCAGCCGCGACGGCTCGGTGTACTTCTCGCGGATCAGGAACTCGGCCGCGCCGATGAAGTCGTCGAACACGTTCTGCTTGTTGCCGAGCATTCCGGCGCGATGCCACTCCTCGCCGAACTCACCGCCGCCGCGAAGGTTCGCGAGTGCGTAGATCCCGCCGAGTTCCGCCCACACCACCGCGGACGACGAATACGCCGGCGTATTGCTCACGTTGAAGCCGCCGTATCCGCCGAGCAGCACCGGCGCCTTGCCGTCCTTGCGTAGGCCCTTCTTGTGCATCAGGAACATTGGCACGCGCGTGCCATCCTTCGACTGGTACCAGACCTGATTCACCTCGAACATCGAGCTATCCACCGGCGCGTTCAGCTTGAACCATAAGTCGTTGGAGCCGGTGGCCAGATTCATGCGGTAGATCTGGGGCGGAACGTGGAACGAAGTGAAACTGTAGAAAAGCTCGGGGTCTTTCCAGCGTCCGCTCATGCCGGAAACCGCTCCCACGCCGGGGAGCGGCAGGTCGGCTTCGTGCTTGCCGTCGATGGAGAAGATCTTGACGCGCGCCTTGACGTCCTCTAGGTACGACACCAGCATCTTACCGCCGACGAGAGAAAAGTCGGAGATCGACGACTTCGATTCCGGCACGAGTTCCTTCGCGTTGTCCGGGCCGGTCTTGGCCAGATCCACCGAGAGAATGCGCCAGTTCGGCGCTTTCCAATTGGTTTGCACGATGGCGCGGCCGCCGGCGATGGTCCCACGGAACGACGCTTCCACGCCGGGGAACAGAGACCGCGCGGGCGTTCCAGCGCGGAGATCCTTCACCCAGAGTTCGGCGACGTCTCCGCTCGATCCCACCCACACCGTGATGGCGAGCCACGCGCCGTCCTCCGATACCTCGCACGCCAGGATGTGCTTGGCTCCGTAGCCTTCGCCGAAAACGTCGCGATCCTCCGCCACGGGCGTGCCCATGCGGTGTTCGCGCACGCGAGGATGGTCGCCGCCGGAGAGTGTGTAGAAGAATCCGCTCTTGTCCTCGCGGAACGAGAACGAGATGTAGCGCGCCTCCGGGAGTTCGTCCTTCAGGAGCCGCTTCGTCGCGACATCGAGGATGCGGATCGCCGACTCGTCCTTCCCACCCGTGGTGACCGAATACGCCGCCAGCGCTCCGTCGGCGGAAACATCCTCGTACGAGACCGAGGTGTTCTTGCCGAGTCCGAGCGCGTTCGGATCCACCAGTACTTCGTCGGCGCCGTTCAGGCCCTGGCGCACGATCAGCACCGGCTGCTCCTGATTCGCGCTCTTGCGGGAGAGGAAGTAGCGTCCGCCGCGCGCGAACGGTCTGCCGAGCGAATCGATGCGCATCAGTTCGCCGAGCCGCTTCTTCAGCCGCTCGCGGCCCGGAACGGCATCCAGCAGCGACCGCGTGTACTTGTTCTGCTCGCCGACCCAGGCGCGGGTTTCGGGACTGTTCTGGTCCTCGAGCCAACGATAGGGATCGACGAGTTCGACGCCGTGCAGCACGTCCTTGACGGGGGCGGCGCGCGTGGGCGGTGGGCCGCCGGCCTGAAGAATGGTCGTCATGGTGAGTAGGAAAAAAAGTCGCATGGGGTTACATGAGCAGACGCACCAGCCACAAGCTGGCGGCGCACAAAATCAGCGTCGCGCCGGCTCCGGCCAACAGCGCGCGGCCGCCCGCGTGGATCAGCAGGCGCAGGTTGACCTCGAGGCCGATCGCCGCCATGGCGAGTGTGAGCAGCCAATTGCCGATCTCCGGCAGCGGCAGACGGACGCCGTGCCGCTCCCAATCGAGCGAGGGGACCAGGCGCATGGTGTGGAGCGCCGCCAAGATCAGAAATCCCCAGAGAAAACCGGGGACCAGCTTGGCCGGATGAATGGAGCGGCCATCCTTGCGTCCGCGGAGCATCATGAGCACGATGAGGAACGGCGCCAGCAACGCCACCCGGGCCAACTTGGTGAGAGTGGCGATGGTTCCGGCTTCGCCGCCGTACGTGAATCCGGCCGCGATCACTTGCGGCACGGCGTGAATCGAAACGCCCGCCCAGACGCCGAACTGGCGCTGCGAGAGATCGAGCGCGGCGCCGGCGAGCGGCAGCAGGAACATGAGCACCAGCCCGAGCAGGCTCACCGCTCCGACCGATAACGTGACGTCCTCGTCGCGAGCGTCGACGAGCGGCGCGGCCGCCACGATGGCGCTGGTTCCGCAGATCGCCGTGCCCGATCCGAGCAGCGCCGCCGCGGCGGGAGACAGTCCCAGCAGCCGGCCAAGCCAGATCGCCGCCGCGGCCGCCACGGCCAGGGACGCGACGACGATTCCCATGGCGCGCGGCCCGGCGCCCACCACCTGCGCCAAGTCGAGCCCCGCGCCGGTCAGCACGATCGCGACGGGAATCGCGTTGCGGACGATGTGCTTGCATCCGGCCATCAGCGACTTGGGGACCGTCAGCACGTTGCGCAGCAGCACGGCCGCGGCGATCGCCACGATGCTCGCGCTGATTGGCCTCCGGCCATCGGTGAGGAACGGAGGGAACGGAAGGTAGTGGATGCCATAGGCCGCCAAGGCGATCAGCGCGGCAGCGGCATATCCGGGCGGCAGCGTTTTCCAGGGATCCGCCTTCGCGCGGGGAGCCTCGGCCAAGCCCTCCATCGAGTCGAGCGACAGCAGCGCGTCGCCGCTCATCGGCTCGAATGGACTGAAGGTCCCGGCATGGGTGAATGCCATGTGCAATAATCCCCTTGTGCGGCCCGATTTCTTCGCGTCCGTCCGTTCGAACATAACACGATGAAGGTCTCCTTCGGCAGTTGGGCCTTCACGTTCGGACCTTACGCCAGCCATCCGATCCCTTTCGACGAGGTTGCCGCTCGTCTGGCCTCCGCCGGGTACGACGGCGTGGAGGTCAGTGGATTTCCACCACACGTCACGCTCGAGGCTTATCCGGACACGGAATCGCGCGTGGCGTTGCGGCGGCGGCTCGAGGATCTGAACCTCGGCATCTCCGGCTACGCCGCCGATTTCACTCTGGTGAATCCGTCGGTGGCGGGCAACAAAGACCGCTACCTCTATCTCTTCGCCCATGCGGTGGACCTGTGCCGCGAGATCGGCAGCCCGTCGATCCGGGTGGACACCGGCACCGCGCCGGGCATCATCCCGGACGACGAGACCGAAGACACCCTGCACCGTCTGGCTGAAACCTGGCGCGCCTGCGCCGAGTTCGCGCGCACGGCGGGAGTCGCGATGGACTGGGAGTTCGAGCCGGCGTTCGCGTTCAACAAGCCGTCCGAGGTGGTCCGCTTGCACGATCTGGTGGCGCACCCGAATTTCCGGATCCTGTTCGATACCGCCCACGCTTACATGTGCGGTTTCGAAGGGGCGCGTCAACACGGCCGCGGCGAAAAGCTGGAAGGCGGCGTGGCGCAGTTCCTCGACCTGTGCCAGGGCCGGATCGGCCACGTGCATCTGGCCGATTCCGACGGGACGCTGCTCGGCGACGAGACCAGCTCGCACTGTTCGTTCGGCGAGGGCAAGATCCCGTTCTTCAAAGTGGCGCCGAAGCTGCGCGCCGTGAAATCGGCGTGGTGGTGCGTGGACCTGTGCTTCCATCCGAAGTCGTGGGACCAGATCGATCCGGCGCTGAAGTTCGTGCGGTCGCTGAGCCGGGCTTCCGCCTAGCCCGCACTTCCCACAGGGGTTCGGACGAATCGCGCGATAAGGCCGTGTCTACTTCGTTGCGCTTGCTCACCGTGCTCACCTTACCGTCAAGTATGCCTCCGCGCGCTGAGCGGCGCGCGCCTCGTATTCACGGCCTTCTCACGCGATTCGCCTCAAACCCCTGTGAGAAGTGCGGGCTAGTCGAACAGCGGGACGCAGGCTTCGGCGATGCGTTCCACGTGGCGGTGGTCCGTTCCGCAGCAGCCTCCCAGCACGTTGAGCCGCCGCAGCCGCTCTCGGCGCATCGCGGCGTATTGCGCGCCCATCTCCACGGGATCGCCCGTGTCGAGATCGCCGCACTCGTTCAGTTCCTTGTGGCCGCGGCGTGACGAGTTGGCGCGGAGTCCTCGAATTCTGTCCGTCCACGCGCCGTCCGGAGAAAGGACCGCCTCGAAATGGGACGGATGGGCGCAGTTGATCATGTAGTAGCTCGGATAACCGGAGGTGGCGTCATCCACTTCCCGGATGGCCGACTCGAGGGACTGGCCCGTGGGCAGGCTTCCGTCTGTTTCGACGGTGAACGAGATCACCACGGGCATGGCGGCGCCACGGGCGGCGAGCGCGATTCCCACCGCTTCCGCGGTGTAGTTCATGGTGACCGCCGCGATCAGGTCGGCCGCCGTGCCCGCGAGCGTGTCGACTTGTGTCTTGTGATACTCCGACGCTTCGGCCCCGGTCATCTGGTTCGACGGGAAGTAGCCGTCGCCGCGGGGGCCGACGCAGCCGCTGATGACGACGGGCTCGGGGTGGTCCATCTCGTCGCGGATCTCTTCGAGCAGCCGGATCGCGGCGCGATTCGCCTCGGCGATGCCGGTGGGGGAGTAGCCGATTCGTTCGCCCCAATCGGCGTTCGCCCGCCAAGTCACGCTTTCCAGGATGAACCCGGTGCGGAACCGGGCGGCGAGCGCGGTGTATCGAGCGAAGTAGTGGCGCAGCCTGGAGATGCCTGCCGCGTCACGCAGCATGTGGAACGCGGCAAAGGCCGGCAGTTCAATGCCTTCGTGGAACACGAGCGTGGTCTCGAGTCCGCCGTCGGTGAGGAAGGGCCGGCCGGTGGACTGCGGGAGGCCGGATCTGTAGCGAGCCATCGTTACTCGACTGTAGCGCGACGGGCCGGTCCACAGCGAGGATGCCTCTCCCGGAAGGGCGGCAGGCTCCGCTCTGTCGAGCGGGCGCGGTGGGCGAACCCCACCGGAATCGCCGGTCCTTCGTGTTCGTTGGAGTTATGTCAGCCGCCGCGGCATCGTTTGAACTTCATCGCGGAGCCGCATGGGCAGGGCTCGTTGCGGCCGACTTTCGGCGCGGTGCGGCGAAAGGGCAGTATGCGCGGGGTTTGTTCGGCACTCGTGTGCTCTTCGGCCGCGGGCTCGGGATCGGTGGAAACGGTTTCCTGTGTTTTCAGTGAGTTCCCAGGTTCATTTTGCAATCTAATATGTTTTTCGTCCGCGGGCTCCGGGCGGTTTCGCTGGATGGCGCGGAGTTCGCGGACGGCTCGGAAGAAGGCGCGCGCGGTACGATCGCGTTCGGTGAAAGAGGCTTCCGAGCCCACGGCGTCGATTTGACGCAGAGCCGCCGCGGTTACCAGGAGATGGGCGAAGACGAGTTCCTCGAGGGCTCCTTGGGGACGCAGGTCGAGCCGTAGCCCGTCCGCGAGTAGGTCGTGCGCGGAGGCGGCGCCGTTGGTTGCGAATGTCATGTTTGGGAACTCCTTTTCGAGGTTATGAGGTCAGCGGAGCGTGCTCCGCCGCCACCCAAAGAATGGCGCCCTCGCCAGGCGACGCGTCCCGGCAATGGCGCCTCTTTTCGAGCGCCTCCGGTAACCGGTTGAAAATGAGGCAAATATAGTTGCAGGGTTTTTTGACTCGATGCGGAACGGCGCGGAACACCGTCGACGTTGTGGGAGTACGACATCAACACGGATATCGAATTGGCGAACGCCGCCAACACGGCGTCTTTCGTGCATCTGATCCGGGCGTCTTCCAATGCGATGCATTCAGTGAACGTCCAAACGGGTAGCTACTACGCGGTGGAGTTGGCCAACGTCTCGTGGGCAAGCGGCGTCTGCACGGGGACGCTCACGCTATGGCGCCGGGACGGGAGCGGGACGCTGACCCAGTTCGAATCGGCGCAGGTGAATTGCGCTGCCAAGGTCAACCTGCACACAGCGCACACGGCCGGTTGGACGGTGGTCTACTTCCAGAACATGGCGCACATCATCCATGCGCCGGATTCGGGACAGTTGCCGGGCGCGTTTCCTGGGATCGGAACGTCGAACACGGCGGGCGCGGGATCGATCTCGAATGTGGGATTGGGGAACAAGGACGCCACTGCGCCCAATCCGGTGAGCACCCTCGACATCGGAGTGTTTCCGACCGTGGAAGGCCGCGTGGACCTCCAGTGGCAAGACCCCGGCGATCCGGCCAACGGAGTCGGCATCGCGATGTATTGGGTGGAAGTAAGTGAACCGAGGATGGGGCCCGTGGAGCAGCATCCCGTCGGCGAGCGTGCTGCTGCCGCCGAACGCCAACCTCGCTTCGGCGCGGATTATCGCCCAGGATTACCATGGCAACCAGAGCGCAAGCGGCCATTTCACCTTGACACGCCCCGGCGCGAACACGGTGGATCCGAGGCGAGTGGGCGTGCGGCCGAACGATGTGTATTGGGGAGCAATGGGCGAGCAGATCGACACGCGGTCCGGCAACCTGAACTTCACTTTGCCGTTGGCTCAGGCGAAGCTGCGAGGCGGCGGCGCGGTGACGTTGGGGCTCAACTACAACTCCCAGGTCTGGCGCAAGTGGGGCCCGTGCGACCACTGGACCGGAAAATGCGAATGGAAGCTGAGCTCGGACATCGGCTATGGCTTCGGCTGGCGGCTGACCGCCGGCACGATAACGCCGATGTGGAGCGACTACTGGACGCTGAGCCATTATCCGTTCACGGACGCCACGGGAGTGGAATGGCGGCTGGACGTAAAGAACGGCGACCTGTGGACGACCAAGGAGGACGGCCTCTACGTCACCTACAACAGCCAGACGAACCGGCTGCACTTCAACGACGGGACGTTTTGGGAAATGGGTTCAGTGGCGGCCCCGGGCAATCCGGCGGCGGGTATGCGCTTCCCCAGCCTGATCCAGGATTCCAACGGCAATCAGGGAATGCCCGGCTGGTACGGCGGAGTTTTGAAGACGGTGGAAGACGTGCGGGCGAAGCTGCAATCGACGGACGCGCGCCTCACCTATGAAACCGAGGTGTTGTACAACAGCCAGGGTAATTGGCGGATCTTCAAGCTGTTGCAGAAGATGGAAAAAGGGAGCAACTATCAGTTCAATTTCAACGTGAACCAGCCCGTGGTGTCGCCCTTCACCGGGCAGGCCTTCGGCACGGTGGATCTGCTGACGTCGCTCGAACTGCTGGTGGGGCAAGGGACCTATCATTTCGGGTGCAACGGGTCGGGGGAGTTGACGGAGGTGACGTTCCCTTACGGCGGCAAGATCTACTGGGAGTACGGCAACTGGGCGTACTCGGGCGGCAGCACGCTGAGGCAGGTGACGCAGCGGAAGCTGTACAACACGACGACTTCGCGGTGGACCTCGGGAGGCCGGATGTGTAACGAACCATCGTTACTCGACTGTAGCGCGGTGGACCAACTCCACGGCGTGGAGTCTTCTCTTGGAAGGGCGGATAGCTCCGCCCGAGGCTATGCCCCGCCGCGAGCCCACCACCAGGCGGCTCCGGCCGCGAGGGAGGACATCATCAAGGCGGCTGCCCAGCGATTGGCGCCCTGCTCGGTCCGCCGGCCCTTTTCCAGCCACGCGCTCCAAAGTTTTTCGTCGATGACGGGAACCTCGAGAGCGCCCGCCGGTTGCGATCTGGTCACGTCCGCCGGCGCGGGTGGCAACGGGTTCTTCATCGCGAGCCCCGAGTCTGGCTGCTGACGCTCGGCACGGTCAGGCGCGTGTAGCGTCTCCAGTTCGCCCATGTCAGACCCACGCCCGCCAGGCTGACCACGGTCGCCAGCGTGACTTGCCACATCCCGAAAGGACCGGACATCAGAAGCACGGCGGGGCTGAAGATGAATGCGCCCGCGAGAAGCGCGACCGTCGTGGCGTAGTCGTCGCCCGAGGAATTCTGTGGAGTCTGGAGCAAGGCAACCTCCTAATGGTTGGTTGGCCTAGGGAACCCGAGCGAGCCGGTCTGCCGTAGGTCAGGGCCGGACGCAGTGGACGCGGCCGCCCATCTGTTAACCATTTTAGATTAATCGAGATTGCCTGTCAAGGTTGCGTATGAGATCATTCTATTGGGTGTTTCACCAATTTTACTTCACTTCGCCGGGAGCCCAGCGTTGGACGTCTCCCTCTTGATTCGCCAAAAATTGAAGGAATACGGTCTGGAACAGAAGGACTTGGCGGCCGCCGCCCAGGTGACCGATTCCTACATCTCGCAACTGCTCACCCGCAAGAAGCCGCCTCCGGCGCCGGGCCGAACCGACATCTATGAGCGGATCGGCAATTTCCTGAGGCTGCCTCCCGGCGAACTCGCCGGACTGGCCGCCGAACAACGGAAGCAGGAACTGAAGCGCAAGGTGCTGGATCCCCCACTGCCCTTGCGCGGGGACTTCCGCGAACTCATCCTACGCAAGTGCGAGCCCGTCAAACGAACCGAGATCCGGCGCATCTTCGAGAAAGAGGCCCTCGGCGAACTGGAGCGCCTGGTAACCCGGAAGATCCTGGACGCCGCGCAGGCCCTGGTGCGCGAGCAACTGAACGACGAGGCCGGTCTCCGGCAGGCGGCGCTGGCGCGGGGCTGGAGCTACGAGCGGATGCGGGTGGAGGCGCTCGAATTCCTGGACGCCGGCGTGCCCGGGATCTCCCCGGAGAACTGCGCCTCCTTTCTCGACCCCTCGATCGACTCCTGGGATATCGACATCGATACGTTCGCGATGGAGATCACCCCGAATCCCCGCCTCTCGCCGGGCCCCAAACGGTTCGAGTTCCTCGAGAAGGCCGCGGATCCGCCGCCGGAGCCCGGTTTCCTGGCGTTTCTCGCCGACCCGGCGATGAGCGCGGGCGCGGCGCCGGAGGAACTCGACTTTCTCGGCGGACTCCGATTCAAAAGCCGCCGTCCATCGCCGCTCTATTACTATCGCGAGTTGCAAAGCTTGCGCGATCCACTCCACTTTCCCAGCGGGGAGCGCAAATGAAAGAAACGTCCAGACTTCGTAAGATCGCCTTCGTGGGCGATCACTTGCCGCGCAAGTGCGGCATCGCCACGTTCACCACCGATTTGCTCTCGGCCGTCGCCGACGCCCACCCGCCGGGCCACTGCTTCGCGGTGTCGGTCAACGACATCGAGGGCGGCTACGAATACCCGGACGCGGTGCGCTTCGAGATCGAGGAACAGGACGCGCCCTCCTATCTGCGGGCGGCGGACTTTCTCAACATCAGTAACGTGGATATCGTCTGCCTCCAGCACGAGTTCGGGATCTTCGGCGGACCCGCGGGCAGCCACATTCTCGCCCTGCTTCGCGAATTGACGATGCCGGTGGTGACCACGCTGCACACGGTGCTCCAGAATCCGAGTCCCGTCCAACGGCGCGTCATGAAGGAGTTGATCTCCCTTTCCACGCGCGTGGTGGTGATGGCCGAGCGGGGGCGGCGAATGCTCGAGACCATTTACGACGCGCCGCCGGCCAAGATCGACTTGATCGCTCACGGGATTCACGACGTCGGCTTCGTCGACCCCGAGTATTTCAAGGACCAGTTCGGCGTCCAGGGCAATATCGTGCTGCTCACCTTCGGTCTGTTGTCGCCGAACAAGGGTGTCGCCACGGTGCTCGACGCGCTGCCCGCCATCGCCGCCGAGTTTCCCAACGTCATGTACGTGGTGCTCGGAGCCACGCATCCCAACGAGCTTCGCGAGCACGGCGAGGCTTACCGTTCGAGCCTGGAGTTACTGGCGAAGAAAAACAAGGTAGAGAAGAACGTCGTATTCTTCAACCAGTTCGTCGACCTGGAAAACCTGAAGGAGTTCATCGGAGCGGCGGACCTATACGTCACGCCCTACCTCAACGAGGCGCAGATCACG
>SYLY01000044.1 GCA_005808475.1 Acidobacteriota bacterium | reverse complement strand
CGAGGTGATCGGCGTGAACACGATGATCGCCACCTCGAGCGGCGGCTATCAAGGCATCGGATTCGCGCTGCCGGTCAATATGGCGGTGAAGGTCTACAACCAGATCATCAAGAACGGACGCGTGGCTCGCGGCTCGATCGGCATCTCCTGGGACAAGACTCAGGACAAGCCGGAGACGCTCAAGGCGTTGGGAGCCCACGCGGGTGGCGTGATCGTGCAGACGGTGCAGGCCGGTGGCCCGGCCGAGAAGGCGGGCATCAAGCCCGAGGACATCGTGCTCTCCATCAACGGCAAGAACCTCAAGGATGGCGAGGACTTGGTGGGGCGCGTGGCCGATACTCCGGTTGGCGAAACGCTGAAGGTGACGGTGGACCGCGCGGGGAAGAAACTCGAGCTCGCCGTCACGGTCCGCGACCGCGCGGAGGTGTTCAAGGACGATCCCCGCTATTCGCGGCTGCGGAAGCCCGAGGAAACGGAGAAGGAAGCCGAGGCCGGCGAGGTGAAGTTCGGGTTCTTCGGGCGGTCGCTCGGATCGGGCGAGCGCGAGGAGATGAAGGTGGAGGGCGACCGCGGCTTCAAGGTCACGCGCGTTCAGGAGGAGACCTTCGCCGCCGAGGCCGGTCTTCAGGCGAACGACGTGATTCTGTCGATCAACCGCGTTCCGGTTGGGTCCATCGAGGACATTCGCAAGGTGCAGTCGGGACTCAAGCCGGGCGACGCGGTCGCGTTCCGCGTGATGCGCGGCGTGGCGAACCCGCTCGGCCAGGGCCGCACGCGCTATAACCAGTTCTTCCTTTCGGGTACGCTGCCGAAGAACTGATCGAGCGCGGGAAATGGAAAGAGCCCGGTTCCCCTCGGGGGGCCGGGCTCTCGGCGTTTCAGGAGGGGTGCGCCTACGCGAGCATGTTCTTTAGCACTGTGCCTTTGACATCGGTGAGGCGGAAGTCGCGGCCCTGGAACCGGAAGGTCAGCTTCTCGTGTTGGAGCCCGAGCAAATGCAGCAACGTCGCGTGAATGTCATGGACTTCGACCTTGTCGCCGGCCGGCGAGAACCCGAGTTCGTCGGTGCCGCCGATGGCCATGCCGGGCTTGATGCCGCCGCCCGCCATCCATAACGTGTACGCGTCGATGTGGTGGTTGCGGCCGGACTTGCCGTTTTCGCGCGATTCGCCCATGGGCGTTCGGCCGAACTCGCCACTCCAGATCACCAGCGTTTCATCGAGCAGCCCGCGTTTCTTCAGATCCCGGATGAGCGCCGCGCTCGGCTGATCGATCTCGCGAGCCACGTCGGTGAGCGGCGTGCCGAGATCGGCGTGGTGGTCCCAGTCCGCGTGATAGAGTTGCACGAACCGGACGCCGCGTTCCACCAGGCGGCGTGCCAGCAGGCAGTTATTTGCGTAGGTCGCTTTGCCAGGCTCGGCGCCGTACATCGCGATCGTCTCCTTCGACTCGGTCGAGAAGTCGATCAGCTCGGGACCGCTCGACTGCATGCGGTACGCCATTTCGTACTGCGCGATGCGCGTCGCAATCTCGCCGTCGCCCGTCTCGGCGAGGGTGGACAGATTCATGTCGCGGATCGTCTCGATCGCCTTTTGCTGATGCGCCTGGGTGACACCCGCCGGCCGGGCGAGGTTCAGGATCGGATCGCCGCCGGAGCGGAACGGCACGCCCTGATAGGCGGTGGGCAGAAATCCGCTGGCCCACAGTGCCGCGCCTCCGCGAGGTCCGCGAGGGCCCGATTGCAACACGACGAAGCCGGGAAGATCGGTGGACTCGCTGCCGATTCCGTAGGTCACCCACGATCCCATCGAAGGACGGCCGAATCGCACCGAGCCCGTGTTGGCGAAACATTTGGCCGGGCCGTGGTTGAAATTCTCGGTTGCCACGCCCCGGACGAAGGTCAGGTCGTCGGCAACGCCGCCGAGGTGCGGCAGCAGTTCCGACAGATACGCCCCGCTTTTCCCGTGCTGTTTGAACTGGCGTTTGGACCCGAGCAGCTTCGGCTTCTCCTTCGTGAACGTATCCATGAAGGCGAAGCGCTTGCCCTTCAGGAGCGCCTCCGGACATTCCTTGCCGTCATACTTCTGCAGTTCGGGCTTGAAATCGTAGAGCTCGAACTGGCTCGGACCTCCGCACATGAAGAGGTAGATGACGTTCTTGATCTTCGCCGGAAAGTGGCCTTTTTTCGCGGCCATTGGATTGGTGGCGCCGGTGGGCTCAGCAAGAATGCGTCCTCCGCTGAGAAGGGACGCCAGGGCGATCTTGCCCACGCCGATGCCGCATCGCGAAAAGAAGTGGCGGCGGGTTTCGAATTGGAGAAGCTGTTCTTCGGCGGTCATGAGGCGTTTACTCCCGGGTCAGAAAACTATCGAGATTCAAGAGCAGGCGCGACGCGGAGGTCCAGGCGGCGAGCAACGGCTTGTCCTCGCCGTCCTTGACGGGCATCTTCAGCATTTCCTCGGCGCGTTCCGGCGAAGTGCGGAACTCCTCGAGCCGGCCGGCCAGGAATTCCTGAAACTTGCGGCGCTCGGTGTCGCGCGGAGGGCGCGCTCCCGCCAACTGGAAAGCGTAGTCGATCCGTTCGGCGTCGGTGGCGCCGCCATCCTTCAGCGCGCGACGAGCCAGACCTTGCGAGAACTCGATGAACGCGAGATCGTTGAGCGTGGTTAGCGCCTGGAGCGGCGTGTTGGAGCGGTTGCGGCGCGTGCAGGTGGACGTGGCGTCCGGCGCGTCGAACACCAGCAGGCCAGGGAAGGCCGCCGACCTTTGGAAGTAGGTGTAGATGCCGCGGCGGTAGCGATCGCCGCCAGTGCTGGTTTGCCATTCCCGCTTCACCTGCGTCACCGAGTTCGCTCCCTCGGGCAGCGGCGGATAGACGCTCGGCCCGCCGATCTTCCGTGATAGCAATCCGCTGGCCGTGAGCCCCGCGTCGCGCACGATTTCCGCTTCCAGCCGCAGCCGGTTCTGTTTGGCCAGGAGCTTATTATAAGGATCCACTTCCGCCGCGTCGTCCCGGTTCTTGGAGGACTGGCGGTACACCGCCGACGTGACGATCAGCCGGTGCATCTCCTTCTGGCTCCACTTTTGCCGCACGAATTCGCTCGCCAGCCAGTCGAGCAGTTCCGGATGGCTCGGCTTGGAGCCGACGGCCCCGAAGTCGTCTTCCGTTTCCACGATGCCCTTGCCGAAATACTGTTGCCAGAAGCGGTTCATCGTCACCCGCGGCGTGAGCGGGTTGTTGGCGGCCACCAGCCAGCGGGCGAAGTCGAGGCGGGTATTCTTCTCCGGCGGGAGTTGCGGCAGAAACGCCGGGATGGCGGGCTTGACGGCGATCCCCTTGCGGGTAAAGTCGCCGCTGAGATGAATGTAGGCCTCGCGAGGGGTGGCGAGCTCTTGCATCACCAACGCCGTGGTGTACTTGGGTTCGCGCTGGCGAAGAGCGCGGAGATTGGCCATGCGCTCCTTGAAGCCGAGGTCCTTGCGCGCGTCGGCGCGGGCCGCGTTCAGATCGCGGATGTACTTGATGAACTCGTTGCTCAGGGCCTGGAACTGGGACCGGAACGCTTTCTTCCGTTCGATCTCATCGGGCGTGGGGACCTCCATCACGGGCCGGTTGAACTCGGGACGTTCGGCCTCCTTGGTGATCTCGTTCACGTTGTTCAGGTAGGCGAACAACTGGTAGAACTCTTTCTGGCTGACGGGATCGTACTTGTGATCGTGGCAGCGCGCGCAGCCGAGGGTGAGGCCCAGGAACGCCGCGCCGGTGGTGGACACGCGGTCGACGACGGCTTCCACGCGGTACTGCTCGAAGTCGATGCCGCCCTCGTAGTTGCTGGGTGTGTTGCGATGGAAGCCCGTGGCGATCAACTGGTCCTGGGTCGCGTCCGGCAGCAGGTCGCCGGCGAACTGTTCGACGACGAACTCGCCGAAGGGAACGTCTTCGTTGATGCGATCGATAACCCAATCTCGATAACGCCACATGGTGCGCGGCGCGTCGATGGTGTACCCGTCGGAATCGGCGTAGCGGGCGATGTCGAGCCAATGGCGACCCCATCGCTCGCCGTAGTGGGGCGACGAGAGCAGGCGGCGCACCACTTTGTCGTATGCCTCGGGGCTGCTGTCGGCCAGGAACTCGCGCAACTCCTGCGCGGTTGGGGGCAGGCCGGTGAGGTCGAGCGAGACCCGCCTCAGGAGCCCGGGCTTGTCCATCTCCGGCGAAGGCTTCAGCCCTTCCTTCTCGAGGCGGGCGAGGATGAAGTTGTCGACCGGATTGCGCACCCACGCCGTGTTTTTCACCGCCGGCGGATCGTGGCGTTTGACGGGCTGGAATGCCCAGTGATCGGCTCCCGCGCGCTTGGATACTTTGTTGCCCGCCGGCCAGGGCGCGCCCATGTCGACCCACTTGCGCAACGCCGCGGCCTGTTCGGGTTTCAGCTTTCCGCCGGGCGGCATCTTGAGCGCGCCGGTTTGCTCCACCGCCTGGATGAGCACGCTCTCCGCCGCCGAGCCTGGCTTCAACACGGCGCCGCGATTTCCTCCAGCGAGCACCGCTTCGCGGCTATCGAGCGCAAGACCGCTCATCTTGTTTCGTTCGTTATGACAGCCCTGGCAGGTTGCCAGGACCGGGCGGACATCGGTTTCGAAGAACTTCACACCGGCGTCTTGCGCGAAGGCGGCGGCCGCGAATAGCGGCGCGATCGAGCGGAGCATGGCAGTCCTAATTTATCACTTCAGTTGCGCGGCCAGGAAGCGGTAGGCCTGCTCGCGTTGTTCCGGAGGGAAGTCGTGGCCGGCGTCGGGATGGACGGCGGCGAGGCGTTGTGGTTTTCCATAGACTTTGGCATAGACCGGCGCAGCCGCCGCGACGCAGTCTCGCACACCGGAGACATCGAAGTTGGAATCGCCGGTGGGCGCGTTGATGAAAATCGCGCGAGGAGCGATGACGCTCAGGATGTCCGTGAAGTCGAACGGCATTTGGGCGGGGTCGGCGCCGTATCGCTCGAGGATGCGCGGCATGTAGCCTTTGTGGCTCCAGCCTTTCAGATTTCCATTCATATACTTCCGGAACGAGTTGAACCCGCAACTGGTGACGGCCGCCCTGAGGCGCTCGTCGAACGCCGCGGCGAACAGCGAGTTGTGGCCGCCGAGCGAATGTCCGATGACGCCGATGCGCTTCGGGTCCACTTCCTTCATGGAGACAAGAAGGTCCACCGCGCGCCTATGGTTGACGATTCCCTTCATGGTGGCGCTGGCGTAGCCGGCTTTGTAGACATCGATCGTGTAGTCGCCGAAGTTCGGGTAGTCCGGTGCGAGCGTGACGTAGCCGCGCTCGGCCAGTTCCCGCGCGTATTGCAGATTCGGCTTGCCGCCGAGTCCCGCGGGCTCGCCCTTGCCGATCTTGGTGGTCTGATGCAGGCATAGCATTGCCGGGTGGCGGGCGGCTTTGTTGACCGGAAAGAAGAGGTACGCGGGCACGCGGTCGTTCGGCTCCGGCGCGAAGGTGATCTTCCTGCGAACGTAGCGATCGGTCCGCTCCTCCTCGAGAACCTGCACGTCGAGCGGTCCGTCCCATTTCGCCGGAAGTTCTCCCATCACGGACTGCATATTCGCCAGGATGCGCTGGCGCTGTTCCGGCCAAGTCTTGCGATCCTGGGCGAGGATCGCGACGGCCGCGGTCAGAAGGATCCAAAGTTGGCGCATGGCGGGAGGTGGTAGGGACGGGCAGATTCGAACTGCCGGCCTGCCGCTTAGGAGGCGGCCGCTCTATCCAACTGAGCTACGTCCCCAGATCGGCGTTCTTCCTCATTCTACCAGCGCTTCAGTCCCTTTCTGGCGATGTCCTTGCGGTACTGCATGCCGTCGAACCGAATGCCGGTGACTCCCCAGTAGGCGCGATCGATCGCTCGTTGGAGATCGGGGCCCGAAGCGGTGACCCCCAATACGCGGCCGCCGGCGGTTTCGAGTCCGCGCTCGCCGATGCGTGTTCCCGCATGGAATACGCTGGCGCCGCAGGTATCGATGCCTTCAATGACGTCGCCGGTCCGAACCTCGCCGGGATACCCATCCGCGGCCATCACCACGCAGACCGTGGGATCGGGCTTCCAGCGGAAGGGTTCGCCGTCCAGGAGCGTCGCCGCGAGGTCCGAGTCGAGCCGGTGCATGAGCGCCTGAGTCTCGGGGTCGCCCAGACGGGCGTTGAATTCGAGGACGCGGGGGCCATCCGCGGTCATCATCAGTCCGGCGTATAGGAAGCCGGTGTACGGCGTGCCGGCATCCACCATCGCCGCGAGCGCCGGGCGAACCACGGTGTCGAGGATGTGGGCGGTTTCCGTTTTGTTAATGATTCTTCCGTCGCAATAAGCACCCATGCCGCCGGTATTCGGTCCGGTGTCGCCGTCGCCGCTGGTCTTGTGATCCTGCGTGGCTTCCATCGGCCAGAATCGCTCGCCGTCGGCCAGTGCGATGAAGCTGACCTCTTCGCCCTGGAGGAACTCCTCGATCACGACGGGACCGGCGGGCAGACGTTCGAGAGCGGCGAGGGCTTCCGCCTCATTGGGAGCGATGATCACTCCCTTCCCCGCGGCGAGACCATCGGCCTTGAGGACAACCGGGTAGCCGAAGTCGCCGATGTGGCTGCGTGCCGAGACGGAGTCCAGAGCCGTGTGGGCGCGTCCGGTGGGGATGCCCGCGCCGGTCATGAATTGCTTGGAGAACGCCTTGCTGCCTTCGAGGCGGGCGGCCGCCGCGGTGGGTCCGATGATCTTACGGCCGGCTGCCCGGAAGCGGTCGACCACTCCGCCGACTAGAGGGGCCTCGGGTCCGACCACGGTGAGATCCGCGGGGACAGCGAGCCAATCGGCGCCAGGGACGCATTCGGCGATGTTTGCGATGCCTGGGTTGCCGGGGCTTGCGTAGATCTTTTCCACGGTGGGGCTTTGCGCGAGTTTCCAGACCAGGGCGTGTTCCCTGCCACCTCCTCCGATCACTAAAGCCTTCAAACCCATGGAGCTACAATGATAGCAACATGCGCCGATATGACGTGATCGTGGTGGGCGGGGGCCACGCTGGGTGCGAGGCGGCGCGGGCGTGTGCTCGAATGGGGGTCCGCACGGCGATGGTAGCGATGAATGCCGACCTGATCGCCCAGATGTCCTGCAACCCGGCGATCGGGGGGATTGCGAAGGGGCACCTGGTTCGGGAAGTGGATGCACTTGGTGGCGTGATGGGGCAGGTGGCCGATGAGACCGGCATTCAGTTCCGGTTGTTGAACACCAGCCGGGGACCGGCGGTTTGGTCTCCCAGGGCGCAGTGCGACAAGAAGCAGTATCGGGTTCGGATGAAGCAAGTGCTCGAGCAGGAGCCGAATCTGGGGATCGTTCAGGCGGAGGTAGCGTCGCTCGTGCTGGATGGCCGCCGGGTCACGGGCGTTCTGTTGCGCGACGGCCGGGTGTTGGGAGCGGGCGCCGTGATCATCACGACCGGGACGTTTTTGAACGGCTTGGCGCATGTGGGTGAGTCCACCTATAGCTGTGGCCGCAACGGGGAACCGCCGTCGTTGTTGCTTGGCGATCAACTTCGGCAGTCCGGCATGGCTTGGACCAGGCTCAAGACTGGCACTCCTCCCCGCTTGGATGGCCGGACCATCGGCTGGTCGCGGTTCGAAGAGCAGAAGGGCGACAGTGAACCAACCCCGTTCTCCTTCATGACGGAGCGGATCGACCGGCCCCAGATCTCCTGCCACATTGCCTACACTTCCGAGGAGACGAAGCGGGTGATTCAGGGGGCGATCGCCCGGTCGCCTCTGTATAGCGGGCAGATTGAGTGCGTGGGTCCGCTCTACGGCCCGTCGATCGAAGACAAGTTCGTCAAATTCCCGGATAAGTACCGCCACCAGATCTTCCTGGAGCCTGAGGGTTTGGACACGAACGAGGTGTACGTGAACGGAATGTCCACGAGTATGCCGATCGATGTCCAAGCGGCGATGGTGGCGTCCATACCAGGGCTCGAGGAGGCGGAGATGATTCGCCCCGGGTATGCGATCGAATACGATGCGATCGATGCTCGGGAGCTCAGCCATTCCCTGGAGGTGCGACGCTTCGAGGGTCTGTACCTGGCTGGCCAGATCAATGGAACGTCGGGGTATGAGGAAGCTGCTTGCCAAGGGCTGGTGGCGGGGATCAACGCCGCCTTGAAGCTCGGGGGCCAGGATCCGCTCGTAGTTGGGCGCACCGAGGGGTACACGGGGATTTTGGTCGACGATCTGGTCACCAAGGGCGCGGATGAGCCGTATCGGATGTTCACTTCCCGGGCTGAGTTTCGCCTGCACCTCCGGATCGACAACGCCGACAGCCGGTTGACCCCTCTTGGCCGCCGGGTGGGGCTGGTGGATGACCGCCGATGGGAGGCCTTTGAGAGAAAAGAGCGGCAGAAGGCAGCGGTTCGGGCGTTGCTGGAGGCTACCAAGCTGGACCCGGCGATGTTGCCGGAGTTGGCGTTCGCGGTGGATGACCGGCCATCATATGGTGTCTGGCTGCGCCGGCCCGAGGCCGCTACCGGCCCACTTGCTCGGTGGTTGACGGAGGCCGTTGGCGACGAACTGCTGCGCGGAGTGCTCTCGACAGTGGAGACGGAAGTGAAGTACGCCGGGTACATCGGCCAACAAGAGCGGCAAATCGGCAGGATGAAGGATGCCGAGAGGCGTCCGATTCCAGCCGGATTCCGGTACGCGGATGTTCCGGGGCTGTCTCGCGAGATTCGGGAGAAGCTGGAACGTGTGAGCCCGGTGACATTGGGCCAGGCAGCCCGCATTCCTGGCGTTACCCCGGCGGCGATCGCTGTTCTGGATGTATATCTGAGCGTTCGGAGCTAACGGTGGGTCCTTTTCGGGATCTGCTCCGCCGCCACTGGTTGCGTTGGGACGAGTCGTTTCCGGATCTTGCGGCCACGGTCAGGCTCGGGGAAGGGGAGTTGATCGCCCTGGAGGCCCACTTCGTGCTTTTGACGGAGTGGAATCAACGATTGAATTTGAGCGCGGTCCGGGATTCCGAGGAGATCGTTGTACGGCATTTTTGCGAGTCCCTCGCTTTGGCGTCGGTGCTGCCATCGGTGGGAACCGTCGTGGATCTTGGTTCGGGAGCGGGGTTCCCGGGTGTGCCTCTGGCCGTGGTGAGACCGGCTTGCCAAGTGTCGCTAGTTGAGAGTGACATCAAAAAGGCGGTGTTTCTTCGAGAAGCTTCGCTTGGTTTGGCAAATGTCCGCGTGTTGCGCGCTCGTGGGGAGGAGTTGGCGGAGCGAACCGACTGGCTGGTGTCCCGCGCGGTTGCGTGGCGGGATGTCCGCCGCGTGACGCTGCGGTCGGCGGGATCGGCGGTTCTGTTGGTCAGTGGTGCCCAAGTGGCTGATATAGCGGCGGATTCGCTGTTTTCCGTGGCGTCTCGGTTCCCGCTTCCGTGGTCCCGGCAGTCGGAAGTGATTGTGCTGGCTGCCCGGTAGTCGGCGAACTACTCTGCGGTGAGGGTTCGGCACCGATCTGAGGTGAGGTGGACTGATCTGAGATGAGGGTGCGGCACCGACCTGAAGTGAAGGTGCGGCACCGACCTGAGGTGAGGGGTGCGACACCGGCTATCCCCGTCGGCCCACCGGAACGATGCCACAACAGGTAGCCCAGATGGGGTTTCACGTGGAACATCTTGTGCTTAGAGAGAACGTTTCACGTGGAACGTCACGTGGTACGATTTCAGCAATGGCAAAGATCATCGCCATCGCAAACCAAAAGGGCGGCGTAGGCAAAACAACAACGGCCATCAATCTGGCCGCTTCGCTCGCCGCGAACGACGTGAAGGTCCTTCTCGTCGACATTGACCCCCAGGGGAACTCAACGACAGGAGTTGGCGTACCGAAAACCAACCTAGCTGGAACAACCTACGATGTGCTCATCGGCGACCATAGCGTAGCCGACCTCACCGTCCAAACACCCATGGATGGCCTCTTCCTTCTACCAGCCGACAAGAACCTGGTGGGAGCCAACATCGACCTCATCGATCTCCCCAACCGCGAGTTCCGGCTCCGGGAAAAACTCGCTGCCGTCAATGACCAATACCGCTTCATTCTCATAGACTGCCCACCCGCACTCGACCTCCTCACCCTAAACTCCCTCTGCGCCGCAAACTCGGTGCTCATTCCCATCCAGTGCGAGTTCTTCGCCCTTGAGGGAATCTCCCAACTCATCGATACCATCGAGCGCGTCCAGGAATCCTTCAGCCACTCCCTTCGAATCGAGGGCATCCTCCTCACGATGTTCGACGACCGTACCAACTTGGCCAAGCTAGTGGCCGACGACCTGAAAGCGTTCTTCAAGGACGAAGTCTTCGAAACCGTCATCCCCCGGAGCATACGGCTCGCCGAGGCGCCCAGCCACGGAAAGCCCATCATCCTTTACGACGTCCGCTCAAAAGGAGCAGAAAGCTACATCAAGCTCGCCAAGGAGATCCTCCAAAATGAACAAGCCGCCGGACACGCGCAAAGCGCTGGGTAGGGGACTCTCCAGCCTACTGCCGTCTAGGCCCCAGGCTCCCCAGGCCCTACCGCAGGACCCCCCCTCACCCGCCGTCCCGGAAACCGCGGCGGCCACTCACCTCCCGATCGACGCGATCGATCCCAACCCCTTACAGCCCCGCACCATCTTCCAAGCGGACCGCCTCCGGGAACTCGCCGACTCCATTCGCGTCAACGGTATTATTCAGCCCATCATCGTCCGGCGTAAAGGCGACCGCTTCGAGCTGATCGCCGGCGAACGCCGTTGGCGCGCCGCCAAGGAGGCAAGCCTCACCCATGTGCCGGTCCTCGTTCAAGACCTGGCCGATGACCGCCTTCTCGAGATCTCCCTCATCGAGAATATCCAGCGCGAGGATCTCAACCCGATGGAAGTCGCCGTCGCATATGATCGCCTGGCTCGCGAGCACGACCTCAGCCACGAGGAAATCGGGCGGCGCACTGGCAAGGATCGCGCCACCATTACCAACATGATCCGCCTGCTTCGCCTGCCCTCTGAGGTCCAACTTCTCCTCGCCGAACACCGGCTCTCGATGGGCCACGCCCGCGCAATCCTCGGTCTGCCGTCCGCCGAACAACAACTCGACGTCGCTAACAAAACAGCCGCGCAGGGGCTATCCGTCAGGCAAGTCGAACGCCTGGTCCAGAAAACCAACGAACGCCGCGAAGACGCGGACGAACCACCGGACGAACCCAAGGTCGATCCCAACGTCAAGGCCGCAATCCAGGACCTCGAGCGAGCGCTCGGCACCCGAGTTCGCATTGTCGAAAGAGGTTCCAATCGCGGCAGGATCGAAGTCGACTACTTCTCCCAGGACGACCTCGACCGCATCTACAACCTCATCGTCGGCGAAGCCGCCAACTGATCCTGTGTGGTGCCGGCGGTAGGACTCGAACCTACGACCTGCGGATTATGAGACCGCCGCTCTAACCACCTGAGCTACACCGGCGCGCAAACACCCAGCCTAATACCACGGTACGATCACAACCCGTCGTTTGTCAATATAGGATATTTATCTCCTAATATCTATTGACACCACGCCCCACCCAGTGCATAATCGAACTGGAAAAGGAAATGGGCAATCGCCTCCAAGGGTTTGGGGCAGTTGCCGGATGCCGCCGGGCGCGCCGCGCCCCAGGCAACTTCTTCTACCGCCCTTCGAAGTCCGGGCGCTCGCTAGGCGTCAGCCTCCCGCCCGATGCACGGTCTCCTTCATGGATACCTCCGGGCACGCGGCCGATTCAGCCGCACTCCTGGCAGCAAGCTCCGTTCTTCGATCCGTTAGACAGAGGTCCCGCACGCAGGGAATCCGAGCCGCTGGCCGGGTTCGCGGGAAAGCCGAGGTGGTCCATCCGGAACTGCCCCACTTGCTTTATTGCGCTCACGTCCACTACATTTTGGAGAGGTGATTCAGACCGTCGCGGAGTTCGCAGGGGTATCCAAGAGCTACCCCATCTATTCGTCCCCCTCCGCCCGCCTCAAGGAACTGCTCACCTTCGGCACGCTCTCCTTCCACACCGATTTCTGGGCTCTTCGCGACACCTCGTTCGACATCCGGCGTGGTGAGACCTTCTGCGTCATCGGAGAAAACGGTTCCGGCAAGAGCACCCTCCTCCAACTCATCGCCGGCATCCTCTCACCCACCTCCGGAGATGCACACGTCCGGGGAAAGGTCGCCGCTCTCCTTGAACTCGGTTCCGGCTTCAACCCGGAATTCACCGGGCGCGACAACGTCTATCTCAACGCCGCCATCCTCGGCCTCTCCCGCCGCGAGATCGACGCCAAATTCCCCGCCATCGAAGCCTTCGCCGAGATCGGCGCCTTTATCGATCAACCGGTCAAGACCTACTCGAGCGGAATGACCGTCCGCCTCGCCTTCTCCGTCGCCATTCACGTCGATCCCGAAATCCTCCTGGTGGACGAAGCCCTTGCCGTCGGCGACATCTACTTCCGCCAGCGTTGCATGCGGAAAGTGCACGAGCTCCGTAGCCGCGGAGTCACCATCGTCTTCGTCTCGCATTCCATGGGCGACGTCAAGTCCATCGGCGACCGAGTCCTATGGCTCGATCACGGCCGTATTCGCGAACTCGGATCCACCGACATCGTCGTCGCCCACTACCTCGCCGCCATGTCGGCAAAAGACTCCAATTACCTCGACCTCAAACCCGCCGCTACCCGCGCCGAACTCGGACCTGGCGGACCCCCTGAAGTCCTGACTCGAATTCCCAACGTGGACCATCGCCACGGCGACGGACGCGCCGAAGTGATCGGCATCGGAGCCTTCGACGCCAACGGACGCCCCCTCCACCTGCTCGAACCCGACACCCGCATCGTCGTCCGAATCTCCGTCCGCGCCCGCCACTCCCTCGACCAGCCGAACGTCGGTTTCATCCTCCGAAACCACATGGGCCTCGACTTCGCCGGCACCAACACCCTTCGCGAAGGCATCGAACTTCCCCCCATGCGCGACGGAGACGTCTACACCGTCGACTTCCACCTCGACCTCCCGACCATCTACCCCAGCCACTTTTCCTTCTCCCCCGCCATCGCGGATGGCAACCTCATCCACTACAAGATGTGCGACTGGGTCGACAACGCCCTCACTCTGCAAATGGGCCCTTCCGACGGTCCCGTCTACGGATACCTGCACCTTCCGTGCCGCGTCGAAGTCAACTCGCGTCTCGGCGCCGACGCGCCCCAGCCCGTCGCCAGATAGCACCAGGAGCGATCATTGCCAGAATTCACCGGCGAGCGCGTCATCCCGAACCATGTCGATCCCGACCTGTGGAACGAGCACTACGCGCGCTATCTCTTCGCCACACGCCTCTCCAATCGCAAACGCGTTCTCGATATCGCTTGTGGATCGGGCTACGGTTCCGCTGAACTCGCCGCCACCGCTCTGGCCGTCACCGCCATCGATAAGTCGGCGGACGCCCTCGCCTACGCCCGCGAACACTTCGCCCGTCCCAACATCGCCTGGCTCGAAGCCGACGCCACGGCGATCCCGCTGCCCGACGCCTCGTTCGACCTCATCACTGCCTTCGAGGTCATCGAGCACCTCGCCGATTGGAGCCTCCTACTCGCCGAGGCCAACCGCCTACTCGCCCCCGGCGGCCAGTTCGTGGTGTCGACGCCCAACAAAGCCTACTACGCCGAAACCCGCAAGCAGGCCGGCCCCAACCCGTTCCACGAGCACGAGTTCGAATTCGACGAGTTCCAGCAAGCGCTCCGCGCCGTCTTCCCGCACGTCACGCTCTGGGTCCAGAATCACACGCAAGCGGTCGTGTTCCAGCCTGTCGTCCGCCAATCCGCCGCGGATCTGCGAATGGAACACACCCAAGCCGATCCTGCCTCGGGTCACTTCTTCCTCGCGGTCTGCGCCTCGTCGTCCCAGCTCGGCGCACCCGCCTTTCTCTACCTGCCGTCCTCGTCCAACGTTCTCCGCGAACGCGAACTCCACATCGCGCGCCTCGAGGAAGAGGTCGCACGCAAAACCGCCTGGCTCGAAAACGCCCAGCAGGACCATTCCGCTCTCCTGGCGGTTCATCGCACTCAGACCGCGGAACTCGAGTCCCGCAACCGCTGGGCCGCCGAACTCGACACGCAGCTCACCCAAACCGCCGTCCGCGTGCAGCAACTCCAGGAAGAACTCGCCGCCGAACAGCAATCCGGACGCCAAACCGCCGCCGCCTACGAAGCCAAACTCTCCGAACTCGACACCGAACTCTCCGAACGAACCCAATGGGTTCGCGATACCGAGACACGCCTCGGCGCCGAAGTCGATCTCGTCCGCACCCACCTCACCGAATCCAACACCCTGCGCGAACGCCTCGACGTTCAACTGACCGAACGAACCCAATGGGCGCTGGACCTTCAGCGCCAACTCGATTCCGTTCAATCCCGCCTTGACGGCTACCTCGCGTCCCGATGGACCAAACTCGGCCGCACCTTCGGCCTCGGACCCAAGAATAGCGGATGAACGCCGCCCTCCACTTCCTGCGAGCCATTCCGCTCCTACTCGTCTCCCCCCTACTGATCGCCATCCCGGCGGTCGCGATCGCTCTCGCCGACGTCGCCTTCGCCCTGTTCGGCCGCCGCCGCCCGCCCGCCAACCGGCAACCGGCGGCAACCGCCGCCTCCATCGTCATCCCTAACTGGAACGGCCGCGACCTGCTCGCCAAATACATCCCGTCCATCCTGGAGGCGATCGCGGCCCATCCAGGCTCCGAACTCATCGTTGTCGACAACGGATCCAGCGACGGATCGGAAGACTTCCTGCGCCGCAACTTCCCTTCCGTCACCGTTCTCGCCCTCCCGGAAAACCTCGGATTCGGAGGCGGATCCAACGCCGGCTTCCGCGCCGCGAAGAACGACATCGTCGTCCTCCTCAACTCCGACATGCGCGTCGACGCGGGATTTCTCCAGCCTCTGCTCGACGGCTTCACCAGCCCCGATGTCTTCGCCGTCTCCTGTCAGATCTTCTTTTCCGACCCCGGCAAGGTGCGCGAGGAGACCGGCCTCACCCAAGGCTCGTGGGCGAACGGCGGCCTCCGGGTGCGCCACCGGATCGACGCGCAGGTGACCGGGATCTACCCCTGCTTCTACGGCGGCGGTGGATCCTGCGCCTTCCACCGCGCCAAGTTCCTCGAGCTCGGCGGCTTCGATCACATATTCCGTCCCTTCTATCTCGAGGACACCGATCTCGGCTACCTAGCCTGGAAGCGCGGGTGGAAGGTCTTCTATCAGCCGGCGAGCATCGTCTATCACGAACACCGCGGCACCATCGGCAGGAAGTTCTCGCAAGACTACATACAATCCGTCGTCCACAAGAACTTCCTTCTGTTTACCTGGAAGAACATCCACTCGTGGCCGATGCTCGCCTCCCACTTCTTCAACGCCTGGGCCGGCGCGATCCTCACCATCTTCTTCGGAACCTCGCCGGAACGCCCCACTTTATGGGCGATGTTCAAAGCCGCGCTCCAAGCTCCGGCCGCCGCGCGCTCCCGGTGGACCGCCCGGTCCCTTGCCGTAATCGACGATGCCGAAGCCTTCCGCCGTCCCCTGGGAGGCTACTTTCGCGACCGCTTCCACCAACTCGGACCCGCGTCCGCCAACCCCTCGATCCTCTTTATCTCGCCCTATCCCATCTGCCCTCCCGTTCACGGCGGAGGAGTCTTCATGTATCAGACATGCGACACCCTCTGCCAGCTCACCCGCCTCCACCTCATCGTCTTACTCGACCAGCACGACGAGGCCCACGCTCACCGCGATCTCGCGGCCCGATGCGCCTCCGCCGAATACATCGTCCGCCTGGAAGCCAAGGCGTCCGTGCCAGGCTCCATCGTCCCGCACGCCATCCAGGAATTCGACAACGCGGACCTCGAATGGATGTTCCACCGCAAGATCTACTGCGACCGGATCGACGCCATCCAGTTCGACTACCTTCCTATGGGGAAATACCGCTCCGCCTTCACCCGCCTGCCGCAGTTCCTTTTCGAGCACGACATCTACTTCCAGTCGGTCGGACGCCAGATCGCCGGCATGAGCGGCGCCATCCGCCGGCTCTCCGCACGCTTCGAATACCTCCGCTCCCTCCGGTACGAACTCCGCTCGCTGCCACAATTCGACCGCGTTCAAGTCTGCTCTCCCGCCAACGCCGCGTTCATCACGCGGTTCCTCCCCGGCCTCGCGCCCCGTATCGACGCAAACCTCCGCGCCGGCATCGACGCCGGCCGCTACGAATTCCGCCCGGACGGCCGCCAACCCGGAACCCTTCTCTTCCTGGGCTCGTTTCGCCATGCCCCCAACGCCGAGGCCCTCCAGTGGCTGGTGCAGCACGTCTTCCCACGTATCCTCGCCCACCGGCCCGACGCAAAACTGACCGTCATCGGCTCCGACCCCCCGCCCAAGTACTCGCTCCCCGACTACGGCCCGAACATCGATCTCAGAGGATTCGTCGAAGACATTCGCGAACCTCTGGCCACCCAGGCTGTATTTCTTTGCCCGATCCTTTCCGGCTCCGGCGTTCGCGTCAAACTGCTCGAGGCCTTCGCCGCCGGAATTCCGGTCGTCTCCACCCACATCGGCGCTGAAGGACTCGCCTCCACCGACGGAGACGTCTGCGCCCTCGCCAGCGATCCCGCCGAGTTCGCGGCGCGTACCGTGTTCTTGCTCGACAATCCCGAACATGCCGCAGCCATGGCGAGGCGGGCGCGCGCACATGTCGAGCGCGATTGGGACATGCCCACGCTCACGCACAGGCTCGCCGATGTCTACCGCGCCGAGATCATGAGGCTCGCGAAGCCACCGCTTCCGCCCTCTTGACCGGCGCCGGCCGAACCGAGTTCTTGAACACGTCGAACTTCACGTCCCCCTCGGTCGTGTAGACCCCCAGTTCGTTCAGGAACAGTCCCTTGCTCGAACGGCCGCCCCGAATCGAACTCACCGGGATCGTGTACGTTCGCTCGCGGAACATTCGCCGCGTCGTGAAAATCAACTCGTCGCCCACCATTCGGAGTACACCCGGAGACCGCTTCAGATCCTTGATGGACGCCGTCGCCGCGCACTCGAGTCCGCTCTCGGTCGCGCCCAAATCGGACATCACGTCCCACAAGGCCCGCACCTTCTCGTTGCTTCGGGCCGCCGCCGGAACGTCCGGCGACCGTTCCTCCGCGTTGCCGAACCAGTGCCGGAACATCCCCCGAACCGCAAGGCCTTCCAGCCGCACCAACCGCCAGATCCGCGGCGCCAGGAGCGCGAATACCAGGCTGAACATCGCCACCACCCCCAGCGCGATCAGCGGATGCTGCATCACCACCCACAGTCCCACCGGCGCCGCCAGATCCTCGGCAAGGCTGAGGGCGATGTTCGAAAATGGTTCCGGGCTGTGGTTCACCACCAGGCGCGTCGCTGCCTTGGCCGAATGCGTCGATAACGCAACACTGCCTGATAGAAGCGCGAGCACTGCCCTCAGAAAGGGATCCATGTCCCCCAGCGCCGTCGCGGCCAGAGCCGTCGCCGCCAACGGCCTCACCACGGTGTGGATGCTGTCCCACAAGCTGTCCACCCACGGTATCTTGTCCGCCAGGAACTCCACCGCGCAGATGGCGCCGGCAACGATCATCACCCTCGTGTCCGCCAACGCGGACAGCGCCGACATCTGCTTGCTGAGGTGGAACAGGTCGAACCGGATCGCGAGACCCAAGGCCAAAACGGTGGCGTATAGCCGGAAGCCGGAGAGAAAGCCGATCCCCAGCGTCGATCCAAGCAAGGCGAGTGCGTCCATGTCAGCTTCGGTTCTACCATATCTACGCGAATGTGGGGCGCCGCGTTCCGCCGGCGGACCCCAGGATAGAATTAAGAATAGTGAACGCGGCGCGGCATTTTCGCGTCTGAGATCCAGGGAGAGTTCGAAGGCTTTGAAAACCAAGTGGAAGGTCACCCTCGGCGCCGGGACCGCGCTCATCGCCGCCGGAGGCATCTACGGCGGCATCCAATACAGCAAAAAAGATATTATTACGGTCCAGACCGGGCGCGCCGTCCGCCAGGATCTCACCGCGCTCGTCACAGCATCCGGCGAGGTGAAGCCGCGGAACTATGTCAACATCGGCACCAACGCGATGGCCCAATCGCGCATCCTCGACATTCTCGTTACCGAGGGGATGCACGTCAAAAAGGGACAACTCCTCGCCAAGCTGGAAGCGGTGCAGCCCCAGGCGGAGGTCTCCGCGCAGAACGCTTCGGTCAGAACCGCCGAGGCCGAGTCTTCGGCCGCCGAGGCCACTCTCAACGCCTCCGACGAGAACATGCGTACCCTCGCGGCCGGCGTCGAGCGCGCCAAGGCCGAATTGGAAAAGGCCAAGGTCAACTTCGCCCGCGTGGAAAAGCTGTACACCGAAAAACTCATCGCACGCCAGGAGTACGACCAGCGCAAGATCGAGGTCACCGCGATGGAGGCCACCGTTCGCGAAGCGGAAACCCGCCTTCCCCAGGCTCGCGCCCAGCGAGCCCAACTAACCGCCGCGCTCTCCGCCTCGCAGCGCCGAATCACCCTCAGTCAGGCTAACCTCACCCGCGCGCAGGATGTCCTCCAGAGGACCTTCGTCGTTTCGCCGCTCGATGGAATGGTCACCAACCTGCCAGTCCGCGTGGGCGAGACGGTCGTGCCCGGCGTTCAGAGCTCCCCCTCCAGCCTGATCATGACCATCGCCGATATGTCTCTCCTCACCGCCGAGGTGAAGGTGGATGAAACCGACATCGTCAACGTGAAGCTCGACCAAATGGCCGACGTCACCATCGACGCCATCCCGGGAAAGACCTTCAAGGGCAAGGTCATCGAAATGGGGAACACAGCGATCCTCCGGTCCACCGGCTTGGCCGCTTCGCAAAGCGCCATCTCGAGCCAGGAGGCCAAGGACTTCAAAGTCGTCGTAGCGCTCACCGACCCTCCCTCCGACATTCGTCCCGGACTTTCCTGCACCGCCAAGCTCGTCACCGCCGCCCGTTCCAAGTCGCTGTCCATTCCCATCCAGGCCCTCACCGTGCGCCAGAAGGGCGACCTCGAGCCGAAACCCGAAGGCCAGCAGAAGGATCCACCGCCCATCCTGGACCCCGCCGCCGCCAAGGCAAAGAAAGAGGAGGTTCAGGGCGTCTTCATCATCGAAGGCGAAAAGGCCGTTTTCCGGAAAGTGGAAACCGGCATCACCGGAGCCACCGATATCGAGGTCCTATCCGGCCTTCAGGAGGGCGACCAGCTCGTGACCGGCTCGTACAAGGCCATCCGAACCATGCGAAACGAGTCCCGCGTCAAAGTGGACAACAAGACTCCCGGCAGGACAGAATCATAAGGATGGGTAACCGGACCGCCGCCGCGGACCGCCCTATCCCGGAGACACATGAAAGCAGCAGCCGATCCATTGGTCGCCAAGGGCGAGGAACTCCGCCGTCAAGGCATCGTCATTCGCACCTTCGACCTGAAGAAGACGTACATCATGGGCGATCAGGAGATCAACGCCGTCAACGGCGTCGATATCGAGATCAAGCGGGGTGAGTACGTCGCGATCATGGGCGCTTCGGACGTCACTCGCGTGATCTTGTAGCGCTCACGCAGCAGCTCGCGAGCTTTGGCGTCGCGCCGCTATGCGGCGCGCGCGCAGCCGCCTGATCGGCTTCGTATGATCGCTTAATCAT
>SYLY01000361.1 GCA_005808475.1 Acidobacteriota bacterium | reverse complement strand
TGCTCTACCATTGAGCTACTGAGGAGTGATGCCCAACTCCTTCCATTACAACAAATCGGGCGCCCGGATGTCAAACCGTCAAAGCAGCGTCAGTGGGTCCACGTCGACCGCCATCGACGCGGCCGGCCACTTCCGTTCCTCGGCGAAACGGCGCAGCAAACGGAGCGTGTCGTTCAACGCCTTCCGGCTCACCGCCTTGAGCAGCAGTTGGTAGCGGAACTCCTGCTTCAGCTTCGGAACGGGGGCCTCGGCCGGACCCAACACCTTCAGACCCTCCGGCGGCGGAGCGAGAAACGAACCGAGATCCGCGCTCATCCGCATCGCGGCCTCCTGGTCCTTGGACCGCAGCAGGACGTTCGCCAGCGCCGCGAAGGGAGGATAGCGCATCAGGCGCCGGAATTCGAGTTCCTTCGTATAGAAGGCCTTGTAGTCCTGCGCGGCGGCGCACCGAATCGCGTAGTGCTCGGGGTTGATCGTTTGCATCAGCACGATCCCGGGAGTCTCGCCGCGCCCGGCCCTTCCGGCGGCCTGCGTCAGAAGTTGAAAGGTCCGCTCGGCCGAGCGGAAATCCGGCAGCGATAGCCCGATGTCGGCGTTGACCAGTCCGACGAACGTCACGTTCGGAATGTCGTGTCCCTTGGCGAGCATCTGCGTGCCCACCAGGATGTCGTACTCGCGCTCGCGAAAGCCGTGCAGCAGCTTTTCGAACTGATGGCGCCCGGTGACGGTGTCGCGATCCATGCGGGCCACGCGCGCGCCGGTGAAGTTCTGGTGCAGTTCGTCCTCCACGCGCTCGCTACCGGTGCCCAGGAAGTAGATGTGATCGCTCTGGCACTTGGGACACACCGTGGGTACCTTTTCGGCGTAGCCGCAGTAGTGACACAGCATGCGCTTGTCGCGGCGATGGAAGGTCAGCGTCACGGCACAGTTCTCGCACTGGAGCCGCTCGCCGCAGGACCGGCAGGACACGAAAGTCGAATAGCCGCGGCGGTTCAGGATCAGGATCGACTGCTCGCCCAGCGAGAGCCGGCTCTTCACCTCCTCGATCAGCGCGCGCGAAAACGTCGCCTGCTTCTTGGTCTCGAGGAACTCCTGCCGCATGTCGACGATTTCCACTCGCGGCATCGGGCGGCGCTCGATGCGCTCCGGCATCTCGACCAGTGTGTACTTGCCACGATCGGCGTTGTAGCGGCTTTCGAGGCTCGGCGTGGCCGATCCGAGCACCACGGCGGCGCTCGCTCCCTTGGCGCGGACCACGGCGATGTCGCGGCCGTGGTAGCGGGGCGTCTCTTCCTGCTTGTACGATCCGTCGTGCTCCTCGTCGACGATGATCAACCCGAGATCGCGGACGGGAGCGAAGATCCCCGACCGGGTGCCGACCACCACCGCCGCGTCGCCGCGACGGATGCGCTTCCACTGCTCCACGCGCTCGATATCGGTGAAGGCGGAATGGAGAATCGCCACGCGGTCGCCGAAGCGGTGGAAGAACTGGCCCGCGACGGCCGGAGTGAGGCCGATCTCGGGGACCAGCAACAGCGCGCCGCGCCCCTGCGCCAGCGTTTCCTCGATGAGCCGCAGATAGACCTCGGTCTTGCCCGATCCCGTCACGCCGTGTAGGAGAAAGGCCTCGAAGCGATGGGCGGCGATCGCCGCGCCGATGCGGCCGCAGGCGGCGCGCTGCCACTGGTTGAGTTCGTGCGGCGGGCGGATCGTCCCGGAGAGCATCGACGGCGCTTCGGGCCGCAGTTCGATCAAGCCGCGCCGCGCCAGGGCTCGCGCCGGACCGGACGACCGGGGCAGCGTCTTTTCGATCTCCGCCAGATTGTGCGCGCCCGGATGCAGTTCCAGGTAGGAGATCAGTTCGCGCTCGGGTTTGGTCAGCTTCTCTCCGTCCGCGGGACGGCGGAGGAACCCGGCGCGGAGACGGGTGGAGGGCGACCGTAGCGGGTCGCGCGCGGCGTCGTCCTCTTCCACGGCGACGAATCCCTTCTTGATCAGCGCCTTGATGGCAGCCTCGCCGCGAGGGACCTTTTTCAACAGATAGCCGGCCGATAGCGACCGCGATTCGAGCAGGCGCAGCACGTCGACGGCGGGCTCCACACCCGGGGTTCCGAGCAGCAACTGGCGAGCCGCGTCCCGGCCGGAATCGGTGAGCGCGTACGATTTGGTGCGCCGGACCTCGCCGGCGAGCGGCGTCATCGAACGCAGAACCTCGCCGAGCGGCGCGCAGTAGTAGGAGGCGATCCAGCGGGCGAGCGCGAGCAGCGCCTCGTCGATGACCGGCTCGTCGTCGAGCAAACGGTGGGCGTCCTTGATGCCGATATGTTCGTCTGGTGGGTCCGAGTGGACGCGCAACGCCACGCCGGTGAGACGGCGCGGGCCGAACGGGACCATCAAGCGCGCGCCGGCTCGAGCGCGGCTCGCCATGTGGGGCGGTAGCCGGTAGGTGAACGACCGGTCCAGCGGCACCGGCAGGCTGACGTCGCAGTAGACCGTGACGGCCTCGAACGCGGCGTCGAATCCCGAATCAGCCGCCATGGCAACTTTTCCGGGAAGCGCGTGTTCTTCCAGGCATGAAGAGAATCAGAACCACCATCTTAGCGGCGTTGACACTGGCGGCGCTCGCGTTCGGCGCGAATGTCGACGGCAAGTGGACCGGCGAATCGAAAATGCGCGGAGGAAAGAAGAAGGGCGAGCGGACCGTGGTGACCACGTTGAATCTGGCCACCACGGACGGCAAGCTCGGCGGAACCATTTCCAACGGCGCTGGGAAGCGATCCCGTTCCACCGAGATCCAGAACGCCAAGTTCGAGGACAACGCGCTCAGCTTCGACGTTACCGCCAAGACCAAGAAGGGCGAGCAGACGATCCACTGGGAGGGAACGCTGAAGGACGACGAACTGAAGCTCGAGGCGACGGGAAAGGGCAAGGGGAAGAAGTCCAACATCGTGACGCTGAAGCGTCAGCCCTGATGTTTTCCGGGCGATCAGGCGCCTTCCGCGCGCCGCCCGTCCGAGCCTTGGACGCGCTCGCGTTCAGTTGCGTGGCAGCGGGTCGGCCGGACGGCTGACCTTGCCGGCCATCGCTTCCACGATGTCGATGTTGCTGACTTCGAGGGTCCGTCCTGTGACGCGATCGAGGTCGGTGCGCGCCTTGACGTAGGCGCCCATGGCGGAGACCTCGTTCGATTGGGCTTGCGCCAAGTCGCGCTGGTACTGAATGATGAAGAACACGGTCGAGGCGCCCAAGGCGTACTTCTTCTGCTCGGCGTCGAGGGTTTGTTCCTGGAGGACGCGTTCCTTCACCGAGGTCTCATAGCGGGCGCGCGCCTGCTGCATGGCGATCATGGCGTTCTGAATGTCCACGCGGAGCTGGTTCAACTGGCGCTGCCGATTCACTTCCGCCTGGCGAAGGCTGAGTTGATCGATGATGAGGTCGGCCTGGGCGGAGCGGTTCTTCAGCGGGATGTTCAACTGAAAGCCGATGGAGTAGTCGGGGAAGTTGCGGCGCGCCAATTGCGCCAGGTTTGTGCCGAAGCCGCCGACGAAGAACTGGTCGGTATTGCGCGGCACCGGGCGGCCTCGCAGCAACTGCTGATTCACGGCGCCCGCCAGCGAGTTGTTCTGCATCGCGCCGGTGAGATCGAGAGACGGCAGCAACTGGCTGCGGCTACCCTGTAGGCCGATTCGCGAGTTCTCGAGGTTGACCTTGGTCTGTTCGATATCGGGCCGCTTGGCCAGCGCCATGTCGTAGAGTTCCTGCACGGGGACGATGTCGTCTTTTTCGGGAATTCGAAGGCGGTCGGTGGGGATAATGCGCGCCTCGGCGAGGGTGGGGCTGCCAGGGCCGACGCGGCTGAGCGCGTTCTTGATAATGGTTTCCTGCTGCAACAACACGGTCTCCGACACGGTCAATTCCTGCTGCCTCCGCGCGACCTGCGCTTCCGCGTTGACGATCTCGATGGGCGCCTTGGTGCCGATCTCCACTTCCTTCTTGTTGTCCTCGTAGAGCTTGCGCGCCAGTTCGAGCGCTTTTTGCTTCACGCCGACATCCTCGTTGAACGACACCAGATCCCAGTAGAGATTGGTGACCGCCGACACGGTGACGATCAATTGGGTGCGGAACTGGAGGTCGGTGACCTTGATGTTGTTCTTGGCGATCCGGATGTTGCGGTCGTTGACGGCGCGTCCGAAGCCTTGCAAGAGGCGCTGCGTGACCTGTACCGAGATGTTCGACGACGCCGAGGGGTTGAGGTCAAGGAGAGGATTGTTGGACTCGAAGTGGGAACTGTTCCACCCGAGCGACGCGGTAGTGCCGGTGAGCCAACTCTTCTGGACGCCATAGCTGTGGTTCTGGCTATTGAAGGCGACGGCGGTGAGACCCGTGGTGACCGTGTTCGACTGCGGACGCGTTGTGTGGCCGCCGTTGTAGTTGGCGACGAACACCGGATCGAGGTTGAGCAGCGCCGTTCCGGTGGCCGTGATGATGGTGCCGCCGGTGCCGCTGCCGCCCTGGCCCGCCGCCCCACCGCCACCGCCGCCGCCGGCGCCTCCGGAGAATCCGCCCAGCACCTGCGATTGGGCGCTGGCCGGTCCGGCCTGCACCGTCGGCGGAACGCCGCGCAGCAAACCGCCCGCCTCCGCGCGGCTCAAGCTGGCGCGCGCCGTTTCCGGGCCATAGCGCTGCAGTTCGATGTCGAGGTTGTTTTCGAGCGCCAACGCGATCGAATCCTGCAACGACAGGTACAGCTTACCGCCGCGGAGCAAATTCTCGAGCCGTCCGGAATTGGAGAGATTGATCGGGGAGACATCGGCCGGCATGTACGGCTTCTTGAACCGCCCGAGGAATCTCGGGTCTTCGTAGTACTTGACGTACCGCGTTTCCTGCTGAGCCGCCAGGGTCGGGGCAAACGTGAGCAGCGCGCAGAGTACCGCTGTCAATGGACGGATGGATTGCATGTCGGGTTTTCTGTTTTGATGCCTACGGCGTAATAAAGGGAGACGGAAAATGAAGGGGCCGAGGTTCCTTCGAACAATGGTATAGTAACGCTTTCTGGCACAGCAACCGCGCCGCGTCCGGGCGACCGTCGCCTACGACGGGACGGCGTACCACGGATGGCAGGTTCAGCCCGGTTTGGCGACCGTCCAAGGGCTGCTCCAGGACATTCTCTCCGGCATCGAGGGAGCGCCCGTCCATGTTACCGGATCAGGCCGGACGGACGCGGGCGTCCATGCACTCGCGCAGGTGGCGGCGTTCGACCTGGTCAATCCCATTCCGCTCGACAACCTGCGCCGCGCCCTCAACCGGCTGTTGCCGCACGATGTGCGAATCCTCGACGTGGCTTCCGCGGAACCGGACTTTCATCCGCGGCACCAGGCGACGGCGAAGACCTATGAGTACCGGATCTTCCGGGGCGAGGTGCGTTCGCCGTTCGACCGGCTCTACTGCCACCACCACCCGTATCCTCTCCGCGTGGCCGCGATCGAGGAGGCGGCGCGGGTGCTGGAGGGAGAGCACGACTTTTCCGCGTTCGCCGGGGCGGACGAGCGGGATTCGCTGGGCCATTCGAAGGTGCGGACCATCTTCTCTTCGACGTGGACCGGCGCGGGAGATCGCGCCTTTTACCGGGTGCGGGGCAGCGGATTTCTGAAGCATATGGTGCGGAACATCACGGGAACGCTGCTCGAGGTGGGCAAGGGCAATCTCGACGCGGCGTCCATCCGCGCGCTGCTCGAACCGGGCCACGGACGCAAGGCGGGTCCGCGGGCGCCCGCGTGCGGACTGTTCCTGGTAAGCGTGGAGTACGACGGTCCGGAACCGCCGGCCCCTGGCCTTATTTGAAGTTCGAGTACGGTCCGGCTTGTTGCCAGTCGCCGTTGCTCAACCCGTCCTCGTCCCAAACGATGCGGCCCGCGCGGATCGTCATCGCGCACCGCAAGCGTTGATTTCCGGTCAGCTTCCCGCGCCCCGAATCGAGAAAGGCGAACTCGCCGCGCTCGTGCTTGAACACGGCGATGTCGGCTTCCCCGCCCTCCTTCAACGATCCCAGGTCCGGACGGCGGATCGCCTTCGCGGGGCTCGCGGTGGACCGCTCCACTACCTGTTCGAGCGTCATCCCCAGGTTCATCAGCTTCGACATGACGTTCGGCATCGTGGCGTTCGGCAGCATGACGCTGCCCTTGTGCAGATCGGTGGAGATCGTGTCGGGTAGGAATCCCTGTTGAATGGCCGGCGCGGCGATGCGGAACCAGAAGCTGCCGCCGCCGTGGCCGAC
>SYLY01000043.1 GCA_005808475.1 Acidobacteriota bacterium | reverse complement strand
GCGTTCTCCACGGGGAAGGTGGACGAGATCGGCCGCATGGTGGGGGGCTGGCTGAAGTCCCTGCCCCGGATGGCTTGAAGCGAGGATATCGATGAAACGGGTGGGCCATCTCTGGCCCGAGCTGACCAGCTTCGCGAATCTCCTGGGCGCGGCGCAGGCGGTGGCGAAGGGCAAGCGGCGGCGTCCCGACGTGGCGGCGTTCCAGTTCCACTTGGAGCCCTACCTGTTCGAACTCCGGGCCGAGTTGTTGGACGGCAGCTACCGCCCAGGACCCTACCGGACATTCCCCATTCGCGATCCCAAGGAGCGGCTGATTTCGGCCGCGCCGTTCCGGGACCGGGTGGTACACCACGCTTTCACGCGCGTGGTGGAACCGATTTTCGAGAGGCGGTTTTCTCCTTACTCGTTCGCGTGCCGGAAGGGCATGGGTACGCACGCGGCGCTGGACGTGGCGCGCAAGGGCGTTCGGCACTGCCGTTGGCCGCGCGGTGAAGTGCAAGCCGACATTGGCGCTGGCCGGTTCGATCCTGGACGGATTCGAATCGCCCGCCAGTCCGCCGGTCTACTTCCCGGGCGATGGTCTGTTCACCCCGTTTGTCACTTTCAGAATGATTTGGCGTAGTTCCGTCAACATGATTCCGCGTACGTTCCCCGTGCCGTGCGATTGAACTGGTACGGGGGCGGACCGAGTACTGGTCTTCTCTACGCTGCGCGACTTCACGGGAGTGTGCTGCGCGACAGCGGCCCGGACTGGCTCGACTCAGGTCAACTCAACCTGTTGATTTACTTCGATGACGCCACCGGTTTCCACGGCGCAGTTGAGCGCCAGTCGCCCACCGAAACGCTTCCCGATGTCCTTGAGCACCGCAGGATCTTGTTGCAGCGTGTCGGGATCATAGGTGGTCATGACACAGCGTCCGCGCAGGCTATCCACCGCGATGGTTAGCTCGCCGATGCGCAATTTGCGGCCGGGCCACTTGCGTTCGTCCAGACCCTCCACACCGCCGATCACCAAGTTAGGCCGCAGTCGGCGGCCGTCACGACCAAAGGCGGCGATAGCCCCATCGGTCGCCACCAGCAGGGGCAGAACGTCGAATCGATCCGGCGATTGGTCCTCGATCAGTTCGGCTTGCGGCCCAGCGATGCCGCGGATGTCCGCCAGCACGCTGGGGTCGTTCCAAGGGCGCCCATCGACCAGCACCAGCCCTTCCGCGCTAGTAGTCGCCTTGTGACCCAATAACGCCGGATGGGAGCGGGCCGTCACCACGTGCCCTGGAGGATGCGCCACCAGAACCACGCGGTCGCCGGCAATTCCCAGCGCGGAAACTTCGGCGCGTTGCAGCGGCTCACCGGCCATCGACTTCACGGGATATCTCCAGATCTCTGCGACGTACATTTGGCTCTCCTTTCCAGGTCTGACGCAAAAACGGGCGGCGCCGCTGCCGGCGCCTCCCGTTTTCTGGTGCTAGCGAACGTGCTTGGCCAGAAAGGCCAGCATGCGGCTTGCGATCGGCTCCAAGTCCTCTTCGAGTGCAAAGTGACCCGTGTCGAGATACTCGATCTCGGCCTTCGGAACATCTTTCTTAAACGCTTCGGCGCCTGCTGCGATGAAGATGGGATCGTTCTTTCCCCAGATGCAGAGCACCGGGGGCTGCACGCGCCGTAGCGTCGCGTGCCACTGAGGATACTGGTCGATGTTGGTCTGGTAGTCGGTGAACAGCGCGAGCTGAATCTCCGCGTTGCCCGGGCGATCCAGACCCATTTGATCGAACGTGTAGCTGTCCGGGTTCACTTGCTCCGGATGGCGGAAGCCCTTCGAATACTGGAACTTCGTCAGGTCGAGCGTCAGCAACAGGCGGGCCTTCTTCTCGGTCTCCGGGTTGCGCTCCTTCCAATATGGCACCAGGAATTCCGCCCAGAAGGGGGCGAGGCCCTCGCGATAGGCGTTTCCGCTTTGCGAGACAATCGCCTGGATCCGCTCCGGGTGCTTCACGAAGAGACGAAAGCCAACGGGAGAGCCATAATCCATGACATAGAGGCTGTACTTCTGCACGCCGATGGCGGTGAGGAACTCGTCCATCACGTCGGTGTAGTGCGCGAAGGTGTAGGCGAAGTCCGCCATCGCCGGTTGGTCGCTGTGGCCGAATCCAGGCAGGTCAGGGGCGATTACACGATAGCGGCCAGCCAGCTTGGGGATCAGGTCTCGATACATATGGCTGGACGACGGAAATCCATGCAGGAGCACGATAGTGGGTCGTGAAGGCGAGCCCGCCTCACGGTAGAAGATGTTCACGCCGCCCACCTTGCGATGGCGGTAGCTGGTCTTCGGTATGCCGGTATCGGCCGCCTGTGCTGCGAGCCCGCTGAATGCCAGGAGGGCCGCGGCCGCGATTGTTCTCATTGAGCTGTTCATGGTGTTTGTCCTTCTCACTTGATTTCTGCGTTCCTGCCGATGCGCCGCTCGGCCTCTTGAATCTCGGCATCGTTGATGCTGGCCAGCCGGCGGCGCATTAGCCCGGCTTCGTCAAACTCCCAAAGCTCGTTGCCATAGGAGCGATGCCACTGGCCGCGCTCATCGTGCCATTCGTACTCGAAGGTCACGGCGATGCGGTTGTCTCCAAACGTCCAGAGGGTCTTCTTCAGCCGGTAGTCCAATTCCTTGGCCCATTTCCGCCGTAGAAACGCCTGGATCTCTTCCCGCCCGCGCAGGAACTCGCTGCGGTTCCTCCACTCGGAGTCGATCGTGTAGGCCAGCGATACACGCTCAGGGTCGCGGGTGTTCCAGGCGTCTTCGGCGCGCTGCACTTTCTCGAGCGCTGTCTCGCGCGTAAAGGGTGGCTGGATGGGCTGCATGGGCTTTCCTTGCGCGGTTACCGGGCGAGCGCCGGAAGGGCGACGCCGACGCGAGGGAAGTCGATGTCGGTCCGGGCAACGTGGTTGAAGTAGTTTGTGAAGATGTTGATGGCGACGTTGGCCACGATCTCCGTGATCTCGCCATCCGTATAGCCGGCCGCACGAACGTTGGCCAACGCCTCATCGGAAACCTCGCCACGCTCCACAACGACAGCCTGAGCGAATTGCAATCCGGCTTGGCGCTTGGCGTCCGCGGAGTGCGCCTCGCGGCTGGCCGCGATTTCTTCCGGCTTCAGGCCGACCATCTTGCCGATGGCCGAGTGGGCGGAGAGGCAATACTCACACGAGTTCGCCTGTGCCACGGTCAGCGCGATCTGCTCGCGCAGCTTGGCGTCCAGACCGCCGGCGCTCAGCGCGGCGCTCATGTTCAGGTAGGCTTCGAGCGCCGCCGGAGCGGCCGCAAGGGTCTTCATCAGGTTCGGGGTCATGCCGATCTTGACCTGCACTCCGTCCAGAAGTTGCTTGGCTTTGCCGGCGGCATCGGCGGGGTTGATGGCTGCGAGTCTTTGCATTTGAGGTCCTTTTCTGTCGCGCTACCGGCGACAACATTGAAGAGTGCATCTGGTGGCCCATCTTCATGTTTCTCATAAACATTTGAAAATAATAGGCCAAGACCAGTTTCGCCAACTCGCGAAATTTCGCGATTCATGAAGAACGGAGAGTTCATCCGTGATTTTTCGCGATACACTAGAGCCCGTGGATCTCGAACCCCTCCCGGCGATCGTCGTCGCCATGGCGGAGCAACGGTCGCTATCGGCGGTCCTGAAAACGATCATTGATGCGGTAGCCCGGCAGCCCGGCGTCGCGCTCGCGCGCCTTTGGCTGGCCGAGCCGGACCAAACGTGTCCGGTCTGCGGGGCGGGCGAATGGAACACCGAGCCCGGGTTGCATCTGCGGGCCAGCGCGGGCAAGTCGACTACCGAGCGCGCCGACTGGACTCGCATCGACGGTACGTTCCACCGAGTTGCTCTCTCGACGAGCAAGTTGAAGATCGCGCATATTGCCGTCACCGGCGAATCCATCCGCATTCCGCGCCTGGCAGACGATCAACATTGGGTGCGGCACCCAGAATGGGCTGAGGCGGAGGGCCTGGTGAGTTTCACCGGTCATGCGCTGCTGTTTCGGGGAGAGCCGCTCGGCGTACTGGCTGTATTCCGGCGCACGCCAGCCGATGACGATTGCGTCGAGTGGTTGCGCACCATGGCCCACGCGGCGGCTGTGGCGATTGCGAACGCGAGAGCGTTCGAGGATAACGAGTCATTGCGTCAGCAGTTGGAAATGGAGCGCGACTACCTTCGTGAAGAGGTGGACACCACCTTCTCCTTCGGCGAGATTCTGGGCGGCAGCCCCGCCCTGAAGCGTGTGTTGCATCAGGTGGCCATGGTCGCCGCCACGGACGCGAGCGTGTTGGTGCTGGGCGAAAGCGGCACAGGCAAGGAGCTGATCGCCCGGGCGATCCACCACCGCAGCGCGCGGGCGCGTAAGCCTCTGGTCAAGGTGAACTGCGGCTCGATCCCCCACGAGCTCTTTGAAAGCGAATTTTTCGGCCATGTTCGAGGTTCCTTCACGGGCGCCGTGCGCGACCGCGTGGGGCGCTTTCAACTAGCCGATGGCGGAACGCTCTTCCTCGATGAAGTCGGCGAGATCCCCTTGGACTTGCAATCGAAGCTGCTGCGCGTCTTGCAGGAAGGTGAGTTTGAGCGTGTGGGTGATGAGGCCTCGCGAAGGGTCAATGTCCGCGTGGTGGCGGCCACCAATCGCGACCTGCGAAAAGAGGTCGACGAGGGGCGCTTTCGATTGGATCTCTACTACCGGTTGGGCGTGTTTCCCATGGAGGTGCCGCCACTACGTGAACGCCGGGAGGATGTCCCTTTGCTCATCGCACACTTTGTGCGCCAGGCGGGGTTGCGTTTTCATGTTCCCGACCCGAGTGTTCCGAATGGCGAAGTGAAACGGGCTCAACTCTACGACTGGCCTGGCAACGTGAGAGAGCTACAGAGTGTCGTGGAGCGCGCGGTGATCGTGTCGCGCGGCGGGAAACTGACTCTCGACCTCCCATCGAATGCTGCCCGGAAACGGGAAATCGGATCGCCCCCTCCTCCTCCACCCTCCGCATCTCAGGCGGTCATTCCCGAGCAGGAATGGCGAAATCGCGAACGGGCCAATATCCTGGCGGCACTGCGCGAGGCGCATTTCAAGGTATCGGGCAAAGGTGGCGCGGCAGAACTTCTGGGCATTAGTCCCGGGACCTTGGAATCGAGGATCAAGGTGTTCGGAATCAACAAGCAGCGCGAGGCTTCGGGGATACCTCCACACTGACGGCGTAGTGTAGAGTGTTCCCGGCGCAGTGCCCAACCGCCGCCTGAACGCATCTTCTATTCCGAGCAATTCCGAGCGTTTGGCGCTCGAGATGATTCGTTCCGCCTGGACGAGCGTGATCATCACTGTCATGGGATCGACCGGTGAGGCGATGAATCCCAGCAATGTTGGCCGCCCGCGGAGTGCGGAACACGGCAATCCTTCAACAGTCCGGCGCCAATTCCCTTCCCTTGAAATGTCCGAGCAACCGCCAAGCGCCCGAGGATCATGACCGGGATTGGGTCTGGCATATTCCGCTCGATGCGGCCCGCTACCTGTTCGTGGGTAGCCGCACCGACCGCTAGACTGTAGTAGCCGGCGACTCGTACTCGCCGATCGTCGACTGCAACCGCACGCCGGGAGTCATGGAAGACGGCTATGCCACTGCCGCCGGTCCGTTAAACTGGGAACAGTGGAAGCGGAAAAGCCGGCGCCAAAGGCGGATGGGAAGCTGTTGCGGCGGCTACTCGCCTACGCACTGCCGTACTGGCGTTTCATCCTATTCGCGCTGTTCTTCCTGCTGATCAATTCGGCGCTGCAGATCGCCGGGCCGATGGTGACGCAGGTCGCCATCGACAAGTACCTCGCGCCGAACGCACTCCGCGTGCCGGGCTGGCTCGAAGCCTACCTCCCGGCGGACCGTTGGGACGGGCTCACCGCGGTTTCGCTGCTCTACTTCGGCGCGCTACTGGCTGGCACGTTGGCCGCGGTCGCGCAGTCCTACCTGATGCAGCGGACCGGCCAACTGGCGATGTTCGACATGCGGAAACGCATCTTCGCCCACCTGCAGAAGCTCGACGTGGCCTACTACGACCGCAACGCGGTGGGAAAAACCCTCACGCGCGTGACCTCCGACGTCGACGCGCTCAACGAGTTGTTCTCGTCGGGCGTGGTGGCCCTGAGCGGCGACATTCTGGTCATCGCGTTCCTGCTGGCCGCAATGATCCAAACCAGCCCCGCGATGACGGCGCTTCTGCTGTGCGTGGTCCCGCCCATCCTGCTGGTCACCAACCGGTTCCGCAAGGAATCGCAGGCGAGCAACCGCAAGATCCGGACCGCCGTGGCGGCCATCAACGGTTCCCTGCAGGAGCATGTCTCCGGAATGAGCGTGCTGCAGCTTTTCAATCGCGAGAAGAAGGCGGCCGAGGGCTTCGACGCTGCCAATCGCGACCACGTCAACGCCTACCGCGACGCGATCCACGCCTATGGCTGGTTCTATCCGGTGGTGGAGTTTCTCGGTGTGCTGATCCTGGTTGTGCTGCTCGGCTATGGCGGCTACCGGATCCAGGACGGCGCGCTCACGATGGGTGAATTGATCGCGTTCTTTCAGTACGGGCTGCGGTTCTTCCGCCCGATCCAGGATCTCAGCGAGAAGTACAACATCCTCCAGACGGCGTCGGCGGCCAGCGAACGGGTGTTCCAACTGCTCGATACCGAGCCGGCGATTGTCGCACCGGCTGCGCCCGAGGCGTTCCCCGAAGACAGCGCCACGATCGAGTTCGACCGCGTGTGGTTCGCCTACAAGGACGAAGACTGGGTGCTGCGCGATTTCAGTTGCCGCGTCGAGCCCGGCGAGACGGTCGCGCTGGTGGGCCACACCGGCGCGGGCAAGACCACCATCACGAATCTGCTGCTGCGCTTTTACGACGCGCAGCGTGGCGAAATCCGAATCGGCGGCGTCGACATCCGGCGGTTCGATCCCCGCCAGTTGCGCGAGCGGTTCGGCGCGGTGATGCAGGATTCGTTCCTGTTCAGCGGCGACATCGCTTCCAACATCCACCTGGGCGACCCCGGGATCGGCCCCGCCGCCGTGCGCGAGGCGGCGCGGCGGGTCAATCTGCTCGACTTCGTCGATTCGCTCGAAGGCGGCTTCGCCCATGAGGTCAAGGAACGTGGCGCGGGCCTTTCCACCGGGCAGAAGCAGTTGATCGGCTTCGCCCTGGCGCTGGCGCGCAATCCGCGATTCCTCATTCTGGACGAGGCGACGGCGAGCGTCGATACCGACACCGAACTCCGCGTCCGCGCCGCGCTCGACGAGATGCTCTCCGGGCGCACGTCGATCGTGGTGGCGCACCGGCTGTCGACCATCCAGCGCGCGGACCGCATTCTGGTGATGCACAAGGGCGAGTTGCGAGAATCCGGCACCCACCAGGAACTGCTGACACGGCGTGGTATCTATTGGAAGCTGTACCAGTTGCAGTACAAGGATCAAGAAGCGGGGAGCAGGGCCTGAGCGCCCTGGATAAAACAGAACATGAAGCTGACGTTTTGGGGGGCCGTTCGCACGGTGACCGGTTCGATGCACGAATTGGGAGTGGACGGCAAACGCATCCTGCTCGACTGTGGTCTCTATCAGGGCCGCCGCGAGGAATCGAACGAGCGGAATCGCAACTTCCCGTTTCCGGGGAAGACGGTGGACGAGGTTCTGCTGTCGCACGCGCACATCGACCACTCGGGGAACATCCCGTCGCTTGTGAAGTCCGGATTCCGCGGCAAGATCCGCGCCACCTCGGCGACGCAGGATCTGTGCGGCGCGATGCTGCGCGACTCGGCGTTCCTTCAGGAAAAGGACGCCGAGTTCCTGAACAAGCGCTTCGAGCGCCGGCGCCGGTTCGGCGAAAACGGCGCCAAGCGCATCGAGCCGCTGTATGGGATCGCCGACGCCGAACAGGCGCTCGAGCTCTTCACCCCGGCGGAGTACCATACGGAGACCGGCGTGTCGGACCATTTGTCGTACCGCATGTACGACGCGGGCCACCTGCTGGGATCGGCGTCGCTCGCGCTCACCTACCGGAGGAACGGAACGCCGGTGCGGCTTACGTTTTCCGGCGACGTGGGCCGCAAGGGATTGCCGATCATCCGCGATCCCGAGCCGCTTCCCGAGGCGGACTACCTGATCCTGGAATCGACCTACGGCGGACGGCTCCACACCGATAGCGACATCGTCGCCGGGAAGCTGGCGAGCGTGATCACGCGCACGGCGGAACGCGGCGGCCGGGTGATCGTTCCGGCGTTCGCCGTCGGCCGTACGCAGCAACTGGTGCTGCTGTTGCACCAGCTCACCCATCGCAAGGCGATCCCCGACATCCCGGTCTTCGTCGACAGCCCGCTCGCCGTGAACGCGACCGAGGTCTATCGCAAGCACGCCGAATGCTACGACGCCGAGACGAGGGAGCACCTGACAGCGGGCGACGATCCGTTCGGTTTCCGGCGGTTGCGGTACGTGCGCGACGTGCAGGATTCCAAGGCGCTCAACGAACTGCGCGGTCCCATGGTGATCATCTCGGCGTCCGGAATGGCCGAGGGCGGGCGCATCCTGCACCACCTGCGCAACAACATCGAGAACCCGCGCAACACGGTGCTGATCGTGGGATTCCAGGCGGAAAACACGCTCGGCAGGAAGATCGTGGAGGGCCGCGTCGAGGTTCCGATCTTCGGCGAGCCCGTGCGTCTGCGCGCCGAAGTGGTGGTGATGAACGAGCTATCCGGCCACGCCGACCAGAACGAACTCATCCAGTGGATGCGGCCGCTCTCCAAGACGGTAAAGAAGGTGTTCCTGGTGCATGGCGAACTGTCCTCGGCGCTCGCCCTGTCGCAGCGCATCGGCGAGACCTACGGCGTCGAGGTGGTGATTCCCGAGCGCGGACAGAGCTTCCAACTCGACTGATCGCCGCGGGCCGGGGCGGTACAATCGAGCATATGCAGCGCTTTCTCGCCGCCGCGGCGGTTGTGGCCCAAGTGGCTTGGGCTCAGAAGGCTCCTTTCGACCTTCGGGCGATGCTCGAGATGAAGCGCATCTCCGAGCATCACCCCGCGCCGGACGGCGGATCGGTGGCATTCACCGTGCAGACCGCCGATCTGGAGAAGAACACGAAGCCGCGACAGATCTGGCTGGCTCCGCTGGACGGCGGCGAGCCCCGGGCGGTCACGAGCGAAGGCAACAACTACCGGCCCAAGTGGTCGCCGGACTCGCGCCGGATCGCGTTCATCTCGACGCGCGGCGGTTCGGCCCAGGTGTGGGTGATGGACGCGGGCGGCGGCAGCCAGAAGCAGCTCACGTCGATCTCCACCGAGGCGGACGGCGTGTTGTGGTCTGGCGACGGCAAGTACCTGATGTTCGTGAGCGAGGTCTTCCCGGACTGCACCAACGACGAATGCAACAAGCGCAAGCTGGACGACGAGAAGAACTCGAAGGTGCAGGCCCGCGTCTACACGAGCCTGCTCTACCGGCACTGGGACGCGTGGCAGGGCGCGCGGCGCAAGCACCTGTTCGCCGTGCCGGCCGAGGGCGGAACACCGCGCGACCTCACGCCGGGCTCCCGCGACGTGCCGCCGTTCTCGCTGGGCGGCCCCGACGACTACGCGGTCTCGGCGGACGGCCAGGAGATCTGCTACGCCATGATCTCCGATCCGAATCCCGCGATGAGCACCAATTCGGATCTGTGGGCGGTTCCCATCGACGGCTCTTCGGAGCCCCGCCGGATCACGCAGAACAACGGCGCCGACAACTCGCCGTTGTACTCGCCGGACGGCGCTTACCTCGCCTACCGGACACAGCTTCGGGCCGGCTTTGAAAGCGACCGCTGGCGGCTGGTTCTGCTGGATCGCATGTCGGGCCGGATGAGCACGCTGACCGAGGGGCTGGACCGCAACGTCGGGGCGTTCGTGTGGTCGCCGGATTCCAAACGCATCTTCTTTACGGCGGAAGATCGCGGACGCAGTTCGGTCCACATGATTCCGGCAACGGGCGGGGCGAGCCGCCCGGTGGTGACCGGCAGCAGCCATATCGACGATCCGCAGTTCACCAGGGACGGCAAGACGCTGATCTACTCGGAGTCGAGCGGATCGCGTCCGGCGGAGTTGTACCGGGCGGGCAATTCGGGCGGCGCGCCCAAGCCGGTGACCCGCCTCAACCAGGACCTCATCGACCGGTATCAACTGACTCCCATGGAGGAGCTCTGGACCGAAGGCGCGGCCGGCGCCCGCGTCCACTCCTTCGTGGTCAAGCCGCCGGACTTCAAGAGGGACGAGAAGTACCCGGTGCTGTTCCTGATTCATGGCGGACCGCAAGGCGCGTGGGGCGAGTCCTGGAGCTACCGCTGGAATCCGCAGGTGTTCGCGTCGGCGGGATTCGTGGTGGTGATGCCGAACCCGCGCGGGTCCACCGGCTACGGACAGAAGTTCACCGACGAGGTGAGCGGCGACTGGGGCGGCAAGGTGTACGACGACATCATGGCCGTGGTGGACAACGTCGAGAAGCAGTCCTGGGCCGACCCGGCGCGGATGGCCGCGGCAGGCGGCTCGTTCGGCGGCTACATGGTGAACTGGCTGCTGGGCCACACCTCGCGGTTCAAGGCGTTCGTGTCGCACGCCGGAGTCTACGATCTACGCAGCATGGGCGGCGAGACCGAGGAACTCTGGTTCACCAACTGGGAGTTCGGCGGGATGCCATGGCAGAGTCCGGAGATCTACGAGAAGTGGTCGCCCAGCGCGTCGGCGAAGGAGTTCCGCACGCCGACGCTGGTGATCCACGGCGAAAAGGACTATCGCGTGCCGATGGGCCAGGGACTCCAGTTGTTCACCGCGCTACAGATGCAGAAAACGCCTTCCAAAATGGTACTGTTCCCCGACGAAGGCCACTGGATCCTGAAGCCCCAAAACACAGCGCTCTGGTACAAGTCGTTTCTCGAATGGGTCACGGAGTGGACGAGGAAGGCGAACTGACGCGCACGCGTTTACGCGTCGATGTCTCGCCTGCGACGATCCGGACGTCTCGCGCACGCACGCCGAAGTGGCGGGCCAGCACCTCGCGCAGTTCTTCGTTGGCCTTGCCCTTTTCGGGCACGGCGGCGAGTTTCACCTTCAGCGCGCCATCGGCCATCTTGCCCACCACGGCGCTCACCGAAGCGCGCGGGACGACCTTGACGTCAATCTCCATCGCGCAGCAGTTCGAGCAGGTCCGCGGACCGGAACGGCTTGCGGAGAATGCGGTCGGCGAGCGCGGCGTCCTCGCTCGCGGCGAAGCGTTCGACCCATCCCGATAGCACGAAGACACGCAGCCAGTCGAAACGGGCGCGGATGTCGCGCAATAGCTGCACGCCGTCGTCCTCGTGGGGCAGGCTAAGGTCGAGGATCACCGACGACGGCCGCTCGCTCTCGATCAGCGCGAGCGCGTCCGGCGCGGCGGTGGCGGCCCAGACCTGGAATCCGGCGCGTTCGAAGATCGCCTGACGAACCTCGAGCTGATCGCGGTCGTCGTCGACCAGCAGGATGGCGGCCATCAGAACTGGATTCCGGCGATCACCAACTGCGGCGCCGTACGGCCCCAGGTTCCCGGAATCGCGTCGAACGGCAGCCGGAACGCGCGCGTCTCGCCGGGCTTCAGCGGACCTTCGCGGGGCCGCACGATGGGCACGCGTTGCCTCAGGATCACCTGCGCCCGGCCGTCGTAGAAGACCGCGTTGACGTCCACCTGATTCAGAACTCGATCGCCTTTGTTGCCGATCTTGCCGGTAATCTCCACGACTTCGGAGCCCATGTAGCTGGCCGTCGCCTTGATGCCGACATCGTTCAGTTCGAGGTTGCGCGTGTAGGCCTTGGCCTCCGGCGTGAGAGCCTGGCTTTCGCCAGTCTTGGGACCGAATCTGATGTATGCGCCCACGACGATGGCGCCCACCGCCAACAGCGCCAGTACGATCTGAGCGGGAAGCGGGATGAGCGGCGCGGCTGGTTTGCGTTCAACTGCCACTGATGGTCATCTCCCGGATCAGAAGCGAAGGGGCCGCGACCGAACCCTGGAACTCGAGATCGGAGGCGGCCATTTCCAAACCCTCCAGCATATCCTGGAAGTTCGCCGCGATGGTGACCTCCGACACGGGGAAGGCCAATTCGCCGTTCTCGATCCAGAGTCCACCGGCGCCGCGCGAGTAGTCGCCCGTGGCGGCATTGAATCCGAACCCCACCAGATCGGTGACGAAGAGCCCGGTTCCGGCCGCGCGGATCAGATCGGCGGCGGCGGATTGTCCCGCCTCGAGGTAGAGGTTGCCGTGGCCCACCGACGCGTTGCCGGTGACGCCGCGGCTGGCGCCTCCGGTGGTACGCATGCCGAGCTTCCGGGCGGTGTAGCTGTTGAGCAGATAGCTCGACAGAACGCCCTTCTCGATAGCCACGGTGCGGCGTGACGGCACGCCTTCGTCGTCGAACGGAGAGGACCCGAACAATCCCGGCATCGTGGCGTCGTCGATCAACGTCACCCGCTCGGACGCGACTCGTTCGCCCAGCTTGCCGGCCAAGTAGGTGCTCTTTTTGTAGACGGCCTCGCCGTTGATCAGTTCGAAGAGGTGGCCGGCGATCGAACGCGACACCCGCGGCTCGAACACCACGGGCACGCGCTGCGTCGGAGCCTTGCGCGGATCCAGCCGGCGCAGAACGCGCTCGGCCGCCTTGCGGCCCACGGTCTCCGGATCGAGCAGGTCCGCCGCGCGGCGCGACAGCGTGTACCAATAGTCGCGCTCCATGCGATCGCCGCTCTTGGCCACCGGGGTGGCGTGCATCGAGCAACTGCTGGTGCGGTAGGAGCCGGTGAAGCCGAGCGAATTGGCGAACGACTGGCGGCTGAGCCGGGTGGAGAACGAACCGCCGTCGGAGTTGGAGATGCGGGGATCGAAGTCGAGCGCGGCGCGCTCGCACCGCTTGGCGCGGTCGATCTTGTCCGCCGCGGCGAGCGCGGCGACATCGTCGTGGTAGAGGTCCAATGGTCCGTCGTAGCTGCCGAGTTCGGACGGATCGGGAAGTCCGGCGTGCGGATCCTCGCTGGCGATCCGGGCCAGATCCATCGCTCGCGCCACCATGGTCCGCAAGCCGCCGGGCGTAAAGTCGGAGGTGTAGCTCGAGCCCTGCTTGCGGCCGATCAGCAGCCGGATACCGGCCGCGCGCGAGCCGGATTCCTTGATGGTCTCGACCTCGCCCAAGCGTACGTCGACGCTGAACTCGTCGCCTTCGGCCACGCCCGCTTCGGCGGCATCGGCTCCCGCCGTTCGCGCCATCTTCACCAGGTCCGCCGCGATATCCTCGAGGTTCGGAAGAACGTGACTCACCGGCCGGTGCCTCCCACCGTCATTTTGTCGATCTTGATGGTGGGAATGCCGACTCCGACGGGAACGCTTTGTCCGTCCTTGCCGCAGGTGCCCATGCCCTCGTCGAGACGCAGATCGTGGCCCACCATGCTCACGTACTTGAGCGCCTCCGGTCCGTTGCCGATCAGCGTGGCGCCGCGAAGTGGCTTGGTGATTCTCCCGTCTTCGATGAGGTAGCTTTCGGTGGCGGAGAACACGAAGTTCCCGTTGGTGATGTCCACTTGTCCGCCGCCGAAGTTGCGGCAGTAGATGCCGCTCGAGACCGACCGCACGATATCGTCCGGCTCATCCTGTCCGGCGAGCATGAAGGTGTTGG
>SYLY01000360.1 GCA_005808475.1 Acidobacteriota bacterium | reverse complement strand
GTCGCGCGCGCCTTCCGGCGTGGAACGCGTCATGAACGGCGTTTCGATCTCGAGGAAACCCTGAGCGTACAGCGCTTGACGGATCGCGAACGACACCTTCGAACGCAACATGATGTTGCGCTGCATGCGCGGCCGCCGCAGGTCGACGAAGCGGTACTTGAGACGCGCCTCCTCGCTCACCTCGACGTTGTCCTCCATCGGGAACGGCGGCGTGCGCGACTCGTTGAGAATCCACAGATCCTCCACCACGATCTCCACGTCTCCCGTCGAGATGTTGGAATTGACGGTCTCCGCCGATCGCGGCTTCACCATGCCCTGCACGGCGACGACGTACTCCGAACGCAGCAGTTCGGCCCTGGCGTGCGCGGCGGACGTGGCTTCCTCGAAAACGCACTGCGTAATCCCGTCGCGGTCGCGAAGGTGGATGAAGATCACGCCGCCCAGATCGCGGCGCCGGTGGACCCAGCCCATCACGAGCGCGCGCTGTCCGGCGTGCTCCTTGCGGAGCTGGCCGCAGGAATGCGTGCGGCGGAGGTCGCCGAGAAAATCGAGTGGTACGGTAGGTTGCATCTCAGAGTGAGGGGGAGCGGAAGGTTTCGAGAAGTTGAGCGCGGTCCAGGTTCCGTTGCTCGCCGGAGGACATCTCCTTGAGAGCGTATACGCCGGCGCCGGTTTCGTTGTCGCCCACCAGCAGCGCGTATCGCGCGCCCAGCTTGTTCGCCGTCTCCATGTTCCTTTTGAGCTTGGCGGACGGACCGAGTTCCACGCGGACGCCGGCGCGGCGCAACTCGTGGGCGAGCCCGGCGCAGTGGCGCAGCGCGGCGCCGCCCATGGGCGCGATGTAGATTTGGAGCGGATCGCGGTGCGCGCCGGGCGCGGCCTCTTCTAGCGACAGCACCAGGCGGTCCTCGCCGATCGAGAACCCGATGCCGGGCGCATGCACCTTGGAGCCGAGCTCTTCGGCGAGCCCGTCGTAGCGGCCGCCGCCGAGCACCGAGTTCTGCGCGCCCAGGGCGCCGTGCGCGAACTCGAAGGTGGTGCGCATGTAGGAGTCGAGCCCGCGCACCAGGCGCGGCTTCACCTGGAATGGAATCGCGCGGTCGGTCAGGAACATCCGCACTTGTTCGAAGTGCGAGGAGCAGGCCGGGCACAAATGATCGAGGATGGACGGCAGCGTCTCGATCGCCGGCTGATCGTGCGGAATCTTGCAGTCCAGCACGCGGAGAGGGTTGGCCGTCGCGCGGCGCTGGCAGTCGGCGCAGAGTCCGGGCGCGACATCCACCAGCCGCTGCTTCAGCGCTTCGACGAACTTCGGGCGGCAATCGGGGCAGCCCACGGAATTGACATAGATCTCGAAGCCGGAGAGTCCGCACCGCGTGAGGATCTCCGTCACCATCTCGATCACTTCGGCGTCGGTGGCGGGCGAATCGGAACCGATCGCCTCGGCCCCGATCTGCGAGAACTGGCGGTAGCGGCCCTTCTGCGGACGCTCCCGCCGGAACATCGGGCCGATGTAGTAGAGCTTGCACACGCCGGGAAGTTGATCCAGGCGGTGTTCGATGTAGGCGCGGATGACGGACGCGGTGTTTTCCGGCCGCAGAGTGAGCGACTCGCCGCGGTCGTCGAACGTGTACATCTCCTTGGTGACGATGTCGGTATCGGCGCCGACGCCGCGGGCGAACAACTGCGTTTCCTCGAAGACCGGCGTGCGGATCTCGTCGTAGTTGTAGGCGCGGAATACCTCGCGGGCCACGCTCTCCACGTGATTCCACACCGCGCTCGAGGGAGGCAGAATGTCCCGCGTGCCTTTGACCGCGCGGATCATCCCAGCTCTTCCCGGTACCGTTGGCGCGTCTCGACGTAGTGTTGCGCGTTGGCGCGGAACCTTTCCTTTTCCTCGGCGGTGATCTGGCGGCGGACCTTGCCGGGAACGCCCATCACCATGCTCTCCGGAGGAATCTCGACACCCTCGGCGACGAGCGCTCCGGCGGCGATCACCGATCCGCGTCCGATCCGCGCGCCATTCAGAATGATCGCGCCGATGCCAATCAGGCAGTCGTCCTCCACGGTGCATCCGTGCAGCACCACGGAGTGGCCGACGGTGACGCGGTCGCCGATGACGAGCGGGAAATCGGGCGCATCGACGTGAAGCACGGAGTTGTCCTGTACGTTGGACTCCTCTCCGATCGTGATCGTCTGGATGTCGCCGCGCAAGGTGGCGTTGCACCAGACACTGCTACGTTCGCCGATGACGACGTTGCCAATGACCTGGGCGCTGGAATCGATGTACGCGGATGGGGCGATCTGAGGGACTGCCCCGCGGTAGGAGCGAATCATGCGGGGATTTCTTTAGAATAGCATCGGAAGTCCGGCGCCCGGCTATCCGTCAGGCGCGCCGGAACACGCGGGGCTGGGGCGTGTAATCGAAGTTGTCGTCGATCGGGTACAGCGGACGGCGCGCGACGCGGTGTCCCAAGCCCTTGACGTTGGCGCTGGTCGCGCCCGGCGCGTCGATATTGAGCACATGCGTGGCGCCGTCGTTGAAGAAGCGGGGCTGGCAGAGCGGGCTCTTGACGACGGTCATGTCGAAAGCGGCCGGATCCTGCCCGTTGACCAGGAACGGGGTGCGGTCGTACAGGCTGACAGGGCGCGACATAAGAACGATGGTGTAGGGCCCCGATTCGAACACCGCCGACGGCCCGGCGTACCAAGCCTCGCCGTGGGACTCGCTGCGCATGTGTCCGTCCGACAGCAGCCGCACGCGTCCGGTCATCCGGCTGGGCGTAAATCGCGGATCGAGGGATCCGCCCACATCCACGGTCAGCGTGGCGCCCACGCCCGCCGCGAAACAGGCTTTCGCCGCCGGTTCGTCGACCACCGGGACCAGCGCCGTGCGCGTGCATCCCTGCCGGATCAGTTCGGCGAGGATCGCGTTGGAATCGCCCGAAGCACCGGAACTGGTGGCGTCGGCCGCGTCCACGAGCACAACGCGGCCGTTGGATCCGAGCGCGATGCGGACGCTTTCCTCGAGGCTCAGCAACGGCTGCTGCATGTCCGCCCGGCGCTCCCAGAACTCACGCGCCATGCGGCAGCCGAGTTCGCGCGCGGCGCGTTCGTCTCCGTCGGCGATGAGGAAGACGTTGGACGCCAGATCGGGGACATCGGTGAACGGATTGCCGATGAAAAAGCCGCCCGCGAGTCCACCGGGGGTGTGTTCGAACTCGATCGCCTGGCGGACCCATCGCCCGAACAGCCCCGTGCCGGTGATGCACTCCTGGCCCCGCACCAGCGCCGGAATGGGCACGCGGATCTTCACGGGCCGGATGCCGTCCTCGAGGAACCGGATCAGCAGGCGCGCGGCGCGCTGGCCGGTCTCGAAGAAGTCGGTGTGCGGGTTGGTGTGGAACACCGTAAGCACGTCGGCGTGTTGGAGCATGCGGTCGGTGAGAATGCCGTGGAGGTCCAGCGACACGGCGATGGGCATGCGCTCGCCGGCGATCTCGCGAGTGCGCTCGAGCAGGTAGCCTTCGCAATCGTCGACATCCTCCGACGCCATGGCGCCGTGCAGGGAGAAGTAGAGCGCGTCGACCAGACCGGCTTGGCGGACGGCGTCTAAAAAGTCGTCCGCGATGCGGGCGAACGCGGCCTTGGAGATCGTACCCGTGGAGGTGATGCCGCGGCATCCGTAGCCGCCCACGATCTCGTAGTCCGGGCGCGTGGCGAACACGTCGAGCGCCCCGCCCACTTCGGCGCGGACGTTGCGGTGGTAGTCGAGCAGATCCCGGCCGCGCTCCACGCGGAAGTCGCCGGCGCCGGCCGCGACCGGGTTGAAGGAGGAGATCTCCTGCTTGCATTCGTTGATGAGGATGCGAGGCATGTGAGGGCTCGCCGTATTGTACATCCGGAGTGGCCGGGCCCTCCGTCCTGTATAGTCTTGGCATGATGCGAACTTCGACCGGCTTGTTCCTGCTTGCTTCGGCAACCGCATTCGCACAGCCCAGAATTTCGAGTATCCGCAATGCGGCCTCGTTCCTTCCGCCTGGGCGCCCTTCCACGCAATAGCCCAAGGGTCGGTCTTCGCGGTGCTCGGCACGGGCCTCGGTCCCGAGGAACCGGTCGTGGCCGAGGCCACCGCGGAGAATCCGCTCGGATTCGAACTCGGCGGCGTGACGATCAAGTTCACGTCCGGCCCAGCGGTGGCGAACGCGATTCTGTACTCCGTCTCGGCAACCAAAGTCACGGCGATCCTTCCGTCGTCAACCCCGGTTGGCAGCGGCACGGTTGCATTGACCTATAACGGAGCCACGGTGACAAGCGCTCCCTTCCGCGTCGTGAGCAGCGCCCTGGGTCTTTCCTCGGTCCAGGGCAACGGATTCGGCGGCGCGGTGGCGCGGATCAAGGATGGCGAGCCCAACACGTTTACCAATGCGGCCAATCCTGGCGAGACGCTCGTGCTGGAAGGCTCCGGCCTCGGCGCCGATGCCAATGACGAAACGAAGCCGGTCGAGTCGCCGGCGAACATGACCGGTACGCCGCTCGAAGTCTACTTCGGGAAGACGAGAGCCAGCGTCACTTACCGGGGGAGGTCGAACCGGCCGGGCTGGGATCGCGTGGAGGTGGTGGTCCCCGAGGGAGTCAATGGTTGCTATTCGGCGGTCTATGCGAAGTCCGGCGAGTTTGTCTCGAACACGGTGACCGTTAGCGCCGCGGCTCTGGCCGCCTGTGCGAGGAGCTCGGATTCCGCTCGCCGGACTTCGAGACGCTGTTTCAGAAGGAGGAAGTCACCGCGGCCTGGTCAACTATCAGTAGGGCGGACCATCCACGCGAGACCGGCCGTTATGACCACAATGAAGTAGTACGATCATGACGCGTTCCCTCCCACCTCGCACGGCCCGCGCGGCTTGGCGCATGGCCTCGCTCTGTCTGCTGGCTTCTCTCGCGGCATCGGCGGCCCCGGTCGACTTCTCCAAACAGGTCGAGCCGCTCCTCAAGGAACGCTGCCAGGGATGCCACGGCGCGGCGCAACAGATGGGCGGACTCCGCCTCGATTCGCGTGACGCCGCGCTCCACGCCATCCGTCCCGGCTCGAGCGGCGAGAGCAAGCTCATCCACCGCGTCAGCGGAGAGAAGAAACCGCTCATGCCTCCCACCGGCAAGCGCCTCTCCGCCGAGGAGGTCGCGGTGCTGCGGGACTGGATCGATCAGGGCGTCCGCTGGGCGGGCTCGACCACCAAGCACTGGGCGTTCGAACCCGTGCGCCGTCCGTCAGAGCCGGCGGTCCGCCGCGCCGATTGGACGCGCGGACCGATCGACAAGTTCGTGCTGGCGCGGCTCGAGAAGGAGAACATCGCGCCGTCGCCCGAAGCGGATCGCCGCGCGCTGCTGCGGCGCGCGTCCCTCGATATCACGGGTCTGCCACCGACGCCCGAGGAGATGGCCGCGTTCCTCGCCGACTCGACGTCGAAGGCCTACGAGCGCGCCGTGGACCGGCTGCTCTCGTCTCCCCGCTTCGGCGAGCGTTGGGCGCGGCCGTGGCTCGACCGCGCGCGCTACGCCGATTCCGATGGCTATGAGAAGGACTGGATGCGGCCCTGGGCTTGGCGCTACCGGCACTGGGTGATCAACGCGCTCAACCGCGACATGCCGTTCGACAAGTTCTCCGTCGAACAAATCGCCGGCGATTTGCTGCCAAGCGCCACCGTCGAACAGCGCGTCGCGGCGGGCTTCCACCGCAACACGCTCACCAATCGCGAAGGCGGAGTGGACAACAAGCAGTTCGCGTTCGAGAACGCCGTGGATCGCGCGGTGACCGTTTCCGCGGCTTGGCTCGGCCTCACGATGGGATGCGCGCAGTGCCACGACCACAAGTACGACCCCATCACGCAGCGCGACTTCTACTCGATGTTCGCGTTCTTCGAGGCTCTCGAGGAGACCGACATCGACGCGCCGATGCCCGGTGAGATCTCGCCGTATCTGCGCAAGCTCGACGAGTATCGCGCCAAGCGCCAGGCGCTGCTCGAGGAGTACAAGGTCGCGCCGCTGATGGAGCCGTGGGAGAAGAACATGGTCCAGGCGGCGGACGATCCCGGCAAGCGCACCGATTGGGATCTGGCCTGGGCGGTGCTGATCACGCTGACCGAACGCGGCGACGGCGAGAAGATCATCCGCGTTCCGCGCGAGCGGCGCTCCGGGCGCGATCAGGACATCCTGGTGGATCACTTCGTGAAGAACTACCACTTCGCCGTGGGCCCCAAACCGTACGAGAAGACTGGCTTCAAGGAGCTGGACAAAAAGCTGCGGGACCTGCGCGATGCCTATCCGCGGTTGACGCAGTCGATGTCGGTGGCCGAAGGTCCGGCGATGAAGCATCACGTGCGCATCCGGGGCGATTTCCGCGCCAACGGGGCCGAGGTTCCGCGAGCCATTCCGGCGTTCCTGCCGAAGCTGAATACCGGCGCGAATCCAACGCGGCTCGATCTGGCGAAGTGGGTCGCGTCGCCGGCCAACCCGCTCACCGCGCGCGTCACGGTGAATTGGGTGTGGCAGGAGATTTTCGGGATGGGGCTGGTCCGCACGCCGGAGGATTTCGGCACGCGCGCCGAGGCTCCCCTGCATCCCGAACTGCTCGATTGGCTGGCGTCGGAATTCGTCGCGCGCGGTTGGAGCTTGAAGAATCTGGTGCGGGAGATCGTGGCGTCGTCGGTGTACCGGCAATCGTCCGCCGCGCGCGCCGGCCTGCGGGACAAGGATCCGCTGAATCTGCTGCTGGCGCGCCAATCGCGCGTGCGGCTCTCCGCGGAAGGCGTGCGCGACGCGGCGCTGGTGGCGGCGGGTCTGCTGTCGGAAGAGGTCGGGGGCAAGAGCGTGTATCCGCCGCAGCCGGCGGGCGTCACCGAACTCGGCTACGGGAACCGCTGGGGCAATTCGTGGCCGGAGAGCCAGGGGCGCGACCGCTATAAGCGGGGCCTCTATATCCACTTCCAGCGCAGCACGCCGTATCCGATGCTGATGAATTTCGACGCGCCGAAGGCGAACACCGCCGCCTGCAAGCGCGAGCGTTCCAACACCGCGCTCCAGGCGCTGAACCTGTTGAACGACCCCGTGTTCCTCGAAGCCGCCGAAGCTCTCGCGTATCAGGCGCTCGGCGAGGGCGATGGGTTTGACGCGCGGCTGGACGCGGCGGCCCTGCGCGTTCTGTCGCGCGTCCCCAACGATCGCGAGCGCGCGCGCTTTCGCCAATACCTCGACCGCCAGAAAGCGATCTTCGAGAACGACGCCGCGGCGGCGAAGCAGCTCGCGTCCGCGGAGGCGGCCGGCATGCCACGCGCGGAAGTAGCCGCCTGGGTGGCGCTCTGCACGGTGCTGCTCAACCTCGACGAATTCGTGACCAAGGAGTAGCCGCCGTGACGCCATCCGATTTTCTCTCCATACAGTCGCGCCGGTCGTTCTTTCGAAATTGCGCGGGCGGTATCGGTACGGCGGCGCTCGCGTCGCTGCTCGAGCGGGAGGGGCGCGCCGCCGAAGTCTCGTCGCCGTTGGCGTCGCGCAAGCCGCACTTCGCGCCGCGCGCCAAGAACGTGATCTTCCTCTTCATGGAAGGCGCGCCCAGCCAGATGGATCTGTTCGATCCCAAGCCCGAACTGAAGAAGTGGCACGGCAAGCCGTTCGACAGCGAACTCACCAAGGACCTGCGGCTCGCGTTCATCAAGCCGACGGCGACCGTGCTCGGCAGTCCGTTCCAGTTCGCGCGGCACGGACAGTGCGGGATGGAGCTGTCGGAGGTGCTGCCCGGGCTGGCCACCTGCGCGGATGACATCTGCCTGGTGCGGTCGATGCACAGCGAAGCGTTCAATCATCATCCGGGCCAGTTGCTGTTGTTTTCCGGACACGTGATTGGCGGGCGTCCGTCGATGGGCGCGTGGACGACGTACGGGCTCGGCAGCGAGAGCGCCAACCTGCCGGGGTTCGTGGTGCTGACCTCCGGGGTGGGCACCAGCGCGGGCTCGGACAACTTCACCAGCGGCTTTCTGCCTTCCACCTACGCGGGCACGGTGTTCCGGTCGTCTGGCGATCCGATCCTCTACCTGTCGAACCCGAAGGGCATCTCGCGCGAGACGCAGCGGCTGCGGCTCGATCTGATCGGCGATTTGAACCGCGAGCATCAGGAGCAGACCGGAGATTTCGAAATCGCCTCGCGCATCCACTCCTACGAACTCGCGTACAAGATGCAGATGTCGGGACCCGAACTGCTGGACTTCTCCAAGGAGAAGCCGGCGATTCTCGAATCGTACGGCGTGAATCGCGAGGAGACGAAAGCGTATGGGACCAACTGTCTGCTCGCGCGCCGGCTGGTGGAGCGCGGCGTCCGGTTCGTGATGCTGATGCACGCGAGTTGGGATCATCACAGCAACCTCGAGGGAGGGCTCAAGAAGATCACCGCCGCGACGGACCGGCCGGTGGCGGCGCTCTTGAAGGACTTGAAGCAGCGCGGGCTGTTGGACGACACGTTGGTGGTGTGGGGCGGCGAGTTCGGGCGCACGCCGATGTCGGAGATCCGGCGGCCGGACGATCCAACCAGCATCGGGCGCGATCACCATCCGAACGGTTACGCGATGTGGATGGCGGGCGGCGGCATCAAGGGCGGGCAGGTGATCGGACGCACCGACGACTTGGCGTTGAAGGTGGTGGAAGACCGCGTGCACGTGCACGACCTGCAGGCGACGATCCTGCACTGTCTCGGCATGGATCACACGCGGCTCACCTACCGCTTCCAGGGCCGGGATTTCCGGCTCACCGACATCTCGGGCGAGGTCGTGAAAAAACTGCTGGCGTGATGAAGGAGCGGTCTACGCGAGAATCTCGCGCAGCCGCTTCGCGACGATCCCCGGCTCGCCGCCCCGCATCATCCACACCGAGATCAGCAGCTTCCCCGCCCCTGGCCGTTGCACGTGGATCGGCGGATCGCCCGCCTGCAGCTTTTCGGCCACCTGCTGCGCGGTGAGCTTCTTCGCGCCTTCATCCCATTCCACCGTCGCGTGCGGCAATTCGTTGGCGACCTCTGGAATGTGCCGGCCAGTCTCCACGCCGGCGACGTCCTTCAGGCCGCGGCGGATCGTCTCGACTCGCGCTTCGATGTCGCGCCATTCGGCCTTGTGGTCCACCTTCACGTATCGCTCCACCGCGGCGAGCAATCCGCACATCTCTTCCTTGCCCACCTTCATGCCGCGCCCGATCCCGCCGTACGGCGACATCGCCGGCAACGCCGCCTCGATGAGGTCCTTGCGGCCCAGCAGCAGTCCGCTCGCTTGCGGTCCGCGTAGCGCCTTGCCGCCGGAGAAGATCACGAGGTCGAAGCCGAGTTCGGTGTACTTCCAGAGGTTCTCCACCGGCGTGGCGTCGGACGCGGCGTCGTTCATCGTGGGGATGCCGCGCGCCTTGCCGATCTTGACGAACTCCTCGCGCTTGATCTGGCCGTGGCCGTCCGCCTTGTTCAGGAAGAAGAGCATGCCGGTGCGCTCGTTGATGGCGGCCTCGAGTTCCTGCCGTGTCTCCACGGTGACGATCTTGGCTCCGCACGATTCCATCTGGTGTTCGTAGCCGGAGCGGTGCGTCTTCTGCTGGATCACCTCATACTTGATCCCATCGCGTCCCGGCAATTGGCGCAGCTTCTTCGCGTCGCCCTGCGACAGGCAAGCCGAAGCGCCCACCGCGATCGCGGAAGCGGCGCCGCACGTGACCATGCAGGCCGGGGCCTTCAGCAGTTCGGCGATGCGCGAGCCCACCTTGCGTTGGAGATCGGGGAGCGGAATGAAGTACCGCGACGCTTCTTCCATGGCGCGGACGACTTCGGGCGGCATGATCGATCCGCCCAGCACGGTGACCACCCCGACGCCATTGATCACGGGCCTGATGCCCAAACTCGAGTAGAGAGAAGACGGAGTGGCGGCGGACATCTCCGTGGACTTGGCGGCGCTGGCGGCGGCGGGCGCGAGCGCTCCGGCTTGGATCAGGCGGCGGCGTGTGGTTTTCATCCCACCGATCATATCGCGGCCGGAATATCATTGGTGCAAGCCATGCATTCACTGATGACGCGGATCACACGCCGGGGATGGTTTCGATCGGGGCTGCTCGCCCGCGCGATGGGAGTCTGGGGAGGCGCGGCCGCGGCGGCCGTTTCGCAACCGGCGCGGGGCTCGGGACCCGGCGTCTACCGGCGTTTCGGCGTGGAGCCGTTCATCAACTGCACGTCCACCTACACGATCAACGGCGGATCGCGTCAGTTGCCCGAGGTGATCGCGGCGGTGGAACAGGCGAGCCACTGGCACGTGAACATCGACGAGTTGATGGAGAAGGTGGGTCCGCGATTGGCGGAGCTGTTGGGAGGCGAGGCGGCGATGGTGAGCTCCGGCGCGGCGGGCGCGGTGACGTGCGGAGCGGCGGCTTGCGTCGCCGGCGGAGATCCGGAGAAGATGCAGAAGCTGCCGGACACGTCGGGCATGAAGAACGAGTGCGTCGTTCCGAAGTGGTCGCGCAGCTACTACGATCACGCGGTGCGCGCGGTGGGGGTTCGCATGGTGGAGGTGGACACGCTGGAATCGCTCGAGCGCGCGCTAGGGCCGCGCACCGCGCTGGCGCACGGACAATCGAATCTACTGGCGCACGGCAACCGCTTCACGCTGCGCCAATACACGGAGGCGTGCCGGCGTCGCGGCGTTCCGGTGCTGATCGACGCGGCCGCGGACTTGCCGCTGCGGCCGAATCCCTACCTCGCGGCGGGCGTGGATCTGGTTGCCTACAGCGGCGGCAAGATCCTGCGCGGACCGCAGACATCGGGCATTCTGCTGGGGCGCAAGGCGCTGATTCGCGCGGCGTATCAGGTGAGTTCCCCGCATATCACGTTCGGGCGATCGGTGAAAGTGAGCAAGGAGGAGATCGTGGGACTGGCCGCCGCGGTGGAGGCGCTGTTTTCCACGCGCGGCCGCGAGGCGGAGGATCGCGAGTGGCTCGGCTGGTTCGAGACAATCAAGAAGCGCGTGGAACAGACGCCGGGCGTCACCGCGAAGATCGTCATGCCGCGCGACCGCAGCTACTACCCGACACTCCAGATCGACTGGGATCCGGCGCGGATCGGGCTGGAGGCGGGCGAACTCGGACAGCGGCTGCTCGACGGCACGCCGCGCATCATGACGCACGCCGAGGGCGATGGGCGCGGATTCGTGCTGCGTCCGGCGGCGATGTATCCGGGTGAACATGCGATCGTGGCGGAGCGGCTTCACGAGGAGTTCTCGCGAGCGCCGGGGCCGAAGCCGAAACCGAAGCTCGTCGCGCCGGCGGGGAACGTATCGGGGCGCTGGGAGATCGACATGACGTTCGCGGCGGGCTCGACCGTCTGGCGTTGCTATCTCGACAACAACGGCCACGAAATCGGGGGCGTGTACTCGAGTCCGGTGGTGGCGGAAGGGACGATGAGCGGGACGATCTCGGGGGAACGCGTGGAGCTTCGGTCGCACGGCCGCTTCGAAGGGATGGATTTCCGCTACGTCTTCACGGGGACATTGCGGGACGGCGCGATGGAAGGGATGGTTGCGCTGGGATGGGAGGACGGATCGGCGCGGTGGACAGGGCGGCGGATCGGGTAGCGGCGGCCGTGGTCAGAACTCGACGCGGAACAGGAATTGGATCTGGCGTCCCGTTTCATTCAACGGCGACTGCGCCGGAAAGCCCGTTTCGCGGCCCGAACGGCCGTAGCGCGCGATCCCGAAGTCCGGGCTCGTGAGGAACGACGACGGGTTGCCCAGATTGGCATGGTTGAGGAAGTTGAAGGCATCGGCTCGCACCGTGGCTTTGGCCGCCTCTCCGAACCAACGGAGCGGAATCGATTTCGCTAACGATAAATCGATATTGAATAAGCCCGGGCCGCGAAAGGCGTTCCTTCCCGTATCTCCCACGCGATTTCCGTTCGCGAACGCGGCGCGGTCCAGCAGCCGTTCCCCGCCCTCCGCGGAACTTCGCTTCTCCGGCGCCGCGCCCGGCAAGACCGATCCGCGGTTGTTGAGGATGACGCGGCCGTCCGCCGCCCGTACCACGGGCGCGAACACCGTGTAAGGAAAACCAGTGCGAAACGCGGCGAGCTGCGCCACTTTCCAGCCGCCGAAGATCGCGCGAGCGGCGCGGGACCTTAGAGCCGGCAGGTCCTGGATCGAATAGAAAACCAGATTGTGGCGCTGGTCGAAATCGGAGTTCCCGCGGTCGGCTCGATTGTCGCCTTCGCGGGAGAACGCGGCGAAGCCGGACCGGCGGTCGGTGGCGGCGGCGCGCGTGATGCTCAGGTCGAAGAACTCGCCCGCCAACGGCTCGCTTTGGTTGTCGATCGTGTGGCTCCATGTGTACGCCGCGTGCAGACGGCGCGAACCCGTCCCATACCGCGCCACCATACTCAGCGAATGGTAATTCGACAAGCCCTGATTGCCGCGGAACGACATGTACGCGAGTTGCGCGTCGGGGATCGCGCGATTCACCAGATCGGTGGTAATCAGCTTGCGGCCCAGCGATCCCGCGCCGTTCAGTTCGAACGTCCACGATTCGCCGAACCTCTGCTGCAAGCCCGCGAAGTAGGAGTGCGCGTAGGCGGTGCGCAGGTTCGGCTGGAACATGGTGAGCGACGGGAAGTCGCCGGTGAAGCGCTCGCGTTGGCGGCGTTGCAGCACGGCCGGAACCGGCTCCAGGTAGTTCGTGTCGAAATCGAAGATCGGGAACGAGCCGAGCAAGAGGCGGTTGCTCCGGATGTTCTGCCACGAGTTGTCGAACGGGCGGTCGTGGAAAACGCCGTACGCCGCGCGCAGCAAGGCGCCTTTGGGCAACGAGCGCGACGCGCCGAATCGCACCGCCCAATCGTTGCGATCCGGCTCGTACATCCGTTGATCCCCGGCGGAAGGCGGCGCCGCGATCGCGAGCTTCGACACCAGCACGATGTCCTTCACCGCTCCCCGATTCACCGGCGCGCCCAGGCTTTCGTAGCGGACGCCGAAGTTGAGAGTGAGGTTCGGGGAGACGCGAAACGCGTCTTGCGCAAAAAGGCTGAACTGCGTCTGGCGGTATTCGCGATCGTAGCCAGGAACCTGCCTGCGCGGCAGCGCGGCGCGATCGAGCGGCGCCAGCAGCAGCGAAGGACTGTCGAGCGCGTAATCGATGATCGTGGGAAATTCGTAGCGGGCGTCGCGAGCCGCGGTCAGGTAGCCATCGATGCCGCGCCGGAGAAACGAGCCGCCGAAGCGCGCCACGTGAGCGCCGCGCACCCACGCAAGGTTGTCTTGAAACTCCCACGCGCGCGTGCGATTCCGGTAGGCGTACATCGCGGGGCTGCCCGGAAGCACGACCCTTTCGCCGGTGGCCAGCGTCGGAATCTCCGGATGCGCCCGGTCCCAGCGAATGTCGTCGATGTGGCGCGCAAAGCGGGCCTCGTGCACCAGCGCCGGCCGCAGCGAGTTTTGGATGCCGCCCATCGCGCTGGCGTCGTTCTGCGTGAAGCCGGACACGAAGTCGGAATACGGCGTCCAGATGAAGTCGGGCCGGTCGACGCGCGACAACGCCACGCGCCCGGTGACGCGATGTTTTCCGCCCCGCATCACCCAGTCGCCGCGATGCAGGCCGGTGAAGCGATTCACCGTGTTCGGCGGACGCATCGTGACCGGGCCCGAAAGGTCGCCCACATCCGGCGTGAACGGCGCCGGATACTTATCCAGCAGCATGCGCGAGAGCCCGCCGGGCGACGTAAACTGGCGGAACAATACGCTCGGGAAGCGGTACTCCACCGGGTCGGTGAGCGCGAACGAGCGGAGCGCCTCGAGCGCGCTCGACGCGAACAGGCGGTTGGCCACGATGGGTCCACCGAGCTGGAAGCCCGGCTGGGTCTCGCGCGATTCGGGCTTGCCCAGGCCGAGCCGGTTCTGCTGGAATCCGGTTGCGTTGAGCGCGTCGCGCTTGCCGTACAGGTAGGCGATCCCGTGCCATCGATTGCCGCCCGCGCGCGTGACCGCGTTGGCCACGAATCCGGCCGCGCCGCCGTATTCGGCCGAGAAGTTGTTGGTGGACACGCGGTATTCCTGCACCGCTTCCGGCGCGATGGCGGTGAGAGGTCCGGTGACCAGGAAGTTGTTGTTCTGCACGCCGTCGAGGAAGAAGTTCGACGAGGAGGGACGCTGGCCGTTGGACGAGAGTCCAAGGCCGCGCGCGGTGCCGCCGTCGGCTGTAACGCCGCCCTGGGTGACGAGCATCGTGTAAACATCGCGGCCGGCCAGCGGCAGATCCCGCACCTCGACAGGGTCGATCGTTTGCGACACCGTCGCTTCCAGCGCGCCGCGGCGTCTGCGTTGCGATTCGACGTAGCTGGTGCGGCTCGAGTCGACGTCGGGTCCGAAGAAGGTCACCAACGACCGCGATCCGGGCAGGAACACGGAGCGGGTCTGGCCCGATTCCCACACGTCGGAGAGCGGGCGCAAGCGGAAGTCCGCCTCGAGACGGCCCGCAACGGCGAGCTCCATTTGGAACACTTCCTGCGGCTGGTACCGGTCCGCGGAGACTCGCACCCGATACGCGCCCGGCGGTAGCGATGGAGCGGCGTAATAGCCGGCCGCGCCTGTGCGAACGGCGGTCCGCGTGGCGGTGGCATCGCTCGTCACCACCACCGGGGCGCCGGCGATAGGAGCGCCCGTCACCGAATCGACCACGCGGCCGGAGATCAGGCCCATGGTCGTTTGGGCGCACGCTGGCGCGCACAGCGCCCAAAGCGCCCACCGGCTCCGAATTCGCATATCCCCTCAGTATCTCAGCCGGCGCAGGCGAGCACGGCGTCCGCCACGTATTCCAGGTCCTGGGGCGCGAGTTCGGGAAACACGGGGAGCGCGAGCACTTCGCGCGCGGCGCGCCCGGCGTGAGGAAGATCGCCCTCCCGGTATCCGAGGTATTCGAAGCAGCGCTGCAAGTGCAACGGGCGCGGATAGTAGATTTCGCTCGCGACTCCGCGCGCCGCGAGCTTCGCCTTCACGCCGTCGCGATTCGGAACGCGCACGACGTATTGATTCACCGCACTCACACAGCCGTCGCGGATGGTGGGGGGAACCACCGCCGTTCCCTGGAATCGCGAATCGTAGTAGGCCGCGTTCTCGCGCCGCCGCCGCGACCACTCGTCGAGCTTCGGGAGCTTCGCCAGCAGCACGGCCGCCTGCAACGCGTCCAGCCGGAAGTTGGCGCCCACCTCGTCGTGGAAGTACTTTTCATGGGCGCCGTGGTTGCGAAGCAGCTTCATGCGATCGTGCAGCGCCGCGTCGTTCGTCACGATCATGCCGCCGTCGCCCGCGGCGCCCAGGTTCTTGCTGGGGAAGAAGCTGAAGCAGCACGCGGTGCTCTCCGCGAACCCGCCGCAAGGAACGCCGCCGCGCGTGGCGCCGATCGATTGCGCCGCGTCCTCGACGACGAACAGCCCGTGCCGCCGCGCGATGGCGCCGATCGCATCCATGTCGCAGGGCTGGCCGTAGAGATGCACCGGCAGGATGGCGCGCGTGCGCTCCGTGATGGCGGCCTCGATGCGCGATGGATCGATGAGATACGTGTCCGGTTCGATGTCCACGAACACGGCGCGGGCGCCGGCGCGGTGGATGCAGCCCGCCGTGGCGAAGAACGTGAACGGCGTGGTGATCACTTCGCATCCGGCGCCGACGCCGAGCGCCATCAAGGTGTCTAGCAGCGCGTCGGTGCCGCTCGACACGCCCACGCCGAAACGGCAGCCGCTTCGCGCCGCGATCGCGCGTTCCAGCTCTTCCACCAGAGGTCCGTTGATGCAGACTTGCGATTCCAGCACGCCCGTCACGGCGGCGAGCACTTCCTCGCGGATGGTTGCGAACTGCGCCTTCAGATCGAGCAGCGGAACCGTCCGCGTCAAGCGAGCAGTTCCCCGATGACTTCGCCGCCGGTCTGGCTCAACTGTTTCTCGCGGCCGGCATGGAGGTACCGGAGGCGGTTGTCGTCCAGGCCCAGCAGGCGGAGCAGCGTAACGTGGAAATCCTTGATCGGATGCACGGCCTCCACCGCCGCCAGTCCCGTTTCGTCGGTGGCGCCCACGATCGAGCCCGCTTTCACTCCCCCGCCCGCCAGCCATACGGCCATGGCGGTGGCGTTGTGATCGCGGCCCCATACTTCGCCGCCGCGGCGAATTCCGTTGTCCGGACTGCGGCCGAACTCGCCGGACCAAACCACCAGAGTCTCGTCGAGCAGACCCGTCCGCTTCAGATCGGCGATCAGCGCCGCGACCGGTTTGTCGACGGCGCGGATGCGGGCTCCGTGCGCCTTGTCGATGTAATCGTGCGAATCCCAACCGCTGACGATCACCTGCACGAACCGAACGCCGGACTGAACCAACCGCCGCGCGAGCAGGCAGCGCCGGCCGATCGCTTCGACGTCCGGATCCTTGCCGCCGACGCCATACATCTCGCGGGTGGCGGCGGGCTCCTTGTCCAGATCGACGATCCCGGGCATCTCCGCCTGCATGCGAAACGCGAGTTCGTACGATTCGATGCGGGCTTGCAATTCCGCGTGTTCGGGATGCCGGGGCCGGTGCATGCGGTTGAGCGACCCGAGGAAGTCGAGGTTCGCCTTTTGGCGCTCCTTCGACACACCCTCGGGCGGAGTCATGTCGAGCACCGGAGCGCCTAGCGGCCGCAACGGCGTTCCCTGATAGTGCGCGGGAAGAAATCCGTTCGACCAGTTGGCAGGGCCGCCCTGCGGAAACGCGAGATCGGGCAGCACCACGAACGACGGCAGATTCCGGTTCTCCGTCCCCAACCCGTACGAGACCCACGCGCCCAGCGCCGGGTCGCCCCCGAATTGATTGCCGGTGTTCAGATGATAGAGCGCGGTGGGATGGTTGACGCTCTCCGCGCGGAGCCCTCGATAGAAGCAGACATCGTCCACCACGCTCGCGAAGTTCTCGAACAGCGCGTTGATCTCCACGCCGGACCTGCCTGCCCGCCGGAACTGGAACGGACTGCGCACGTAGTAGCGCTCGCCCGTGTTCATGTTCGCCTCGAACTTGTTGCGCTCCTTCTGGAACTTCGTCATGTGCAGCGCGGCGAGCTTCGGCTTGGGATCGAAGGTATCGATGTGCGACGGGCCGCCTTCCATCAACAGGAAGATGCAGTTCTTCGCCTTGGCCGGCAGGTGCCGCGCCTTCGGAGCGAGCGCATCGGCGGCGCGCGCTTCATCGTGCAGGATCGCCGCCAACGCCGCCGCGCCCAGGCCCATGCCCGAGTGGAACAACAGTTCCCTGCGATTCAAGGATGCCGGGGCGAGTTTAGTAGACATAGACGAACTCATTGGAATTGAGAAGCGCCAGCGCGATATCGGCCAGCGCGCGCGTTTCGGGTGGGACTTCGTGCGGCCGCGTGTCGTGTTCGTAGGGCGATGGATCCTCCGGCTGCACGAAGCGGTGGCTCTCGCCGGTGAGTTCGCTGTTGATCGCGTGGATCACGGGCTTGGGAGGCGTGGGCGGCGGTGGCGGAGCGGCTCGATGATGCGCCGCCATGCGCTGGTAGTGAGCCAGCGCCGCCTTCTTCTCCTCGGCGTCCGGAGCGCGCCCGAAGGCCCGCCGGAACGCGAGTGCGACGCGCGCGGCGGGAGTAGCGGCCTGTTTGCTCACCCGGTCCGCCAGAGCCAACGCCCTGTCGTGCGCGAACTGGCCGTTGAACAGCGCGAACGCCTGGGTGGGCAGCGTGGAGGAATCGCGCCGTTCGCAGGAGACGTCCATGTTGGCTCCGTTGAAGACCTCCACCATCGGGTCGGCCAGGCTGCGCTGCTGGAACGTGTAGACCGTGCGCCGGTTCCGCTGGCGCCGCTCCGGCGATGGCCGGTAGGCGGGCGCAAGCGACCCCATTCGATGCTGGGGCTGGCGCGCCACATCGTCGTTGATCGTGGGGAACACGCCGGGGCCGCCCCCTTCGAGGCTGAGTTCGCCCGCGGCCGCGAGCATTCCATCGCGCAGTTCCTCCGCTTCCAGCCGGCGCGGCGGAAAGAACGAAAGCAGCGCGTTCTCCGGATCCTTGGCGGACGCGGCGCCGCCTGCCCTCCGGTACGCATCGGATTTCAGAATCAGCCGGTGCACCGCCTTCACGCTCCATCCGCTTTCGACGAAGTGCGACGCCAGCGCGTCGAGCAGTTCCGGATGGGACGGCTTCTTGCCCATCTTGCCGAAGTTGTTCGCGTCCGCGGCGAGTCCCTTGCCGAAATGATACTGCCAAATCCGGTTCACCATCACGCGCGCGGTGAGCGGATTGTCCGGGCTGGCGATCCACTGAGCCAACGCCCCGCGGCGGCCCTTGACGCCAGAGGGAATCGCGGGCTCGGCGAGGCGCGAGTAGCGGGCCACGACGGAGAGTACGCCTGGCTCCACCTTTTCCGCCGCCGATTGCACGTTGCCGCCGGGCAGCACATGCACTTCCGGAGCCTTGTATTCGGACGCGGCCGGATACTTCAGGTTCGGACCGCCGTCGGTGGCGCCGTCGATGGGACCGCTCGATACGGCGAACGCCTTCGGCTCGAACCGGTCGAGCGAATCGCGGTAAATCTGCATGTGCTTCTGGTGGAGCTTGAGTTCCTCGAACTCCGCGGGGCCGACGCCGAGCTTGTCCCGCACGGCCTTGGCGAGAACATCCTTGGGCAGATCCCCGGCGCGCGTCACTCCGTGTTTTTTCATGGCCGCCTGGCGGGCCATTTCGTCGAACCGCCCCAAGCTCGCCTGCGTACGCTTCACGACGGCATTCAGGCGCGCGCGTCCGGCGGCGAGTTCCGACGTGTTCTCGCGCGCCAGGAAACCGATTTCAGGCCGCGCGAACTCGGTGGTGGCGAACGCGGCCTGCACCCGATAGTAGTCGCGCGTCGGGATGGGATCGAACTTGTGATCGTGGCAGCGCGCGCAGCCGAGGGTGAGCCCGAGCAGCGCCACGCCGGCGCCGTTGGTGACGTCGTCCAGGAACATCTGCCTCGTCACCGCTTCCACCGACATGCCGGTGTGTTCCCACGGACCGGCGCGCAGGAATCCGGTGGCGATCCACGCTTCCGGATCTCCCGGAAACAGTTCGTCACCGGCGATCTGTTCGCGAAGGAAACGATCGTAGGGCTTGTCGTCGTTTAACGCGCGGATCACGTAGTCGCGGTATCGCCACGCGTTCGGGCGCTCGAAATCGTTGGAGTAGCCGGAACTGTCGGCGTAGCGCGCCACGTCGAGCCAGCGGCGGCCCTGGCGTTCGCCGTAGCGGGGCGAATCGAGCAGCCGGTCGATCAGGCGGTCGTAGGCTTGGGGCGAGCGGTCGTTGGCAAAGGCGTCGACCTCCTCGGGCGATGGAGGCAGCCCGGTGAGGTCGAAGGTGATGCGGCGAATCAGGGTGCGCTTACCGGCGGCGGGCGCGGCGGCGATGCCCGCGGCAGCCAGCCGCGCGCCGAGCATCGCATCGATGGACCAGCCGGGAGCGGGCTTCTTCACGGGGCGGAACGCCCAGAGGTCCTCTTCTTTGTAGGTCCACTGGGAGACCGGCGCCGCTTGCGGCCACGGCGCGCCCCCTTCGATCCAGCGCGCGAACGCGTCCACCGTTTCCCTGCCCAGGCGTTGCGGCGGACCGCCGGGCGGCATCTGGATTGCGCCGGCGCCGGAGATCAATTGGAGCAGGAGGCTCTCCGCGGGCTTGCCTGGCTGCACGGCGGGTCCTCGTGCGCCGCCGCGCAGCAACGCTTCTCGCGAGCGCAGGTCGAGCTTCGAGAGGGTTTGCCCTTCGCCGTGGCATCCCAGGCAATCGCGCTTCAACACCGGCAGGATGGTTCCGGTGAACAGCGCGGAGGGGTCTTCCGCATGGGCGGCCGCGAGGAGGACGCCGGCGATCGAAAGGAGCAGGGCGCGCATGGCGATATCTCCTATAAAGGTATCGCGTCCGGACGCCCCGAGTCGTTGCGGGAATTGCGCCCGGACGCGAACCCTATTCGATCCCTTGGGAAACGCTCGACCACGCGGAGCCGCTTTCCCAACCCGCCGCGGGATCGTCGATCGCGAACGGGAACAAGGGCTCGCCGGCGTTCACCGGTCTGGCAGCCGGTCCGTATTCGAACGCGCCGATATCGATGCGGCCGTCGTTCAGCCGCGACTGCCCGCTGAAGTGGCGCGCATACTCGAGCGTGACATCGTGCCCCGCGCCGATCAGCGGATTCAACGCGCCGCCCGCGTTGATGACGGGAGCTCCCGCGGCGGGACGGACGTTCAGCGACACGACATCGGTGAACATCGGGTAGTAGCCGCCGATGTTGCCGCCGGCGTTCAGGACGGCCGCGTTGCCGCCTTCGCGATTGATCCAACCGTCGGAGATCCAGTTGTTGCGGAGCTCCGCCGTGCCCATGTCGTAAAGGATGGCCACTTTCGCGAACGGCGACCACACGATGTTGTTGCGGATATCGGCCACCGCTTGCGGCGCCGACAGGCGCACCAGGGTGATCTGCTGCTGCTTTCCGGAGATCACGGTGTTGTTATAGAAGAACAAATACCGCAGCCGGTACTGGGCCAAATTGCCGGAGTCGCCTCCGAAGTGCACGATCTGGCTGTTGTCGTAGCCCTGATATTCGACGATGGTGTTCCCGTAGACGCGCGTGTCGTGATACGACGCCGCCTGCCGGACGTCGGCCGCGTCGGAATCGACCAGATCGAGTTGGCGGTTGCCGCCTTCGATCCAGTTGTACCGGACGACGAGGTTGGCGGAGCGGTCCTTGATGTTGTTGGACTGCTCGCCGGGCGCGATCACCAGCCAGTTGTACTGAAAGGTGGTGTTGATGGCGCTGGTGTAGACGTTGTGGTGCGTCCCGTCCCCGGGCAGTCCGTTGATGTGAATCGCGCTGCGCTCGATCAGGATGTCGCGGGAAGGATAGGCGTTCGTGGAGCCCACGAAGATGCCATTGCCGTTATGGTGGATGTAGCAGTAGCGAATGGTGATGTTGCTACCGCGCTCCACGTAGATGCCGGCCGCGTTGTCGGAATACGGGATCCGGCGTCCGAGCAGATCGAAATAGTGCGAGCCCTGCATCGCGCCGCGAAGCTCCAGCGCCTCGATGGTGATGTAGGCCGGAACGCCAGCGTCGCCGAAGTTGGCTCCGCCAACCTTGACGAGTCCGCGCTCCTCGTTCCAGAAACTGTGGTTCGGAGGTGTAACTGCGCCATCCGCTTCAATCAGCGGAAGCTTGCCGTTCGCGCCCTGGACGCCTCGGATGAAGATGGGAGCGGAGGCGGTTCCCGACCGGTTGATGCACCACTTTTCGCGGTACGGCTCCGGCCGCCAGTGAATCAGAACCTGGTCGCCGGGATTGAGCGAAGCCCACGGCACGGCGCCGATGGAAGAGTAGGTCTTACCGGGACCGACCTCGTGCGTGATCGCACTCAGGGAGGCGCTTCCGGCGAGCAAGAGAAAGGAAAATAGCTTCATTGGGTTCCATGATCTTTTCCCTCTCGAGCCAATTGGCAAGACCGCATACCCTCCACCGGCACACGGCCCAAACCTCCTAGTCTAGGGACTCGGAGGGCATCCTTGATAGCCCCCCTCTGCGGGTATTCGTGGGACGTGCTTCCGTTTTAACCTTTTGTTAAAGTAGAGCCATCGTGATGGACAAAACAAGCCGGCGTCAAGCCCTGCGCCTGGGCGCCGCTCTGGGCGGCAGCCTTGGCGCCGCGGCGCAGGAACCGCGATCGCTGGGAAGACCGCTGAGCGCATACGGCGAGAGGTCGCGATTCGTGAAACCGGTGCGCGCCACTCGCGTCACCAAAACGCCCGAGGCAGGTTCGAGCTCGACGCCTTTGGCGGATACCTTCGGGATCGTCACACCCTCCGCGCTCCACTACGAGCGGCATCACGCCGGAGTCCCCGACATCGATCCGGCCACGCACCGGCTCACGATCCACGGATTGGTGGAACGGCCGCTGGTGCTGACCATGGACGAGATCCGGCGACTACCCTCGGCGTCGCGCATCCATTTCCTCGAGTGCGGCGGAAACAGCGGATCGGAGTGGGCGGCGGAGAACGGACCCACCGTCCAGCGGTCCTACGGACTGGCCAGTTGCAGCGACTGGACGGGCGTGCCGCTCCGGCTGTTGTTGGACGAAGTGGGCCTGAAGCCGGGCGCGGCGTGGCTGATCGCGGAGGGCGCCGACGCCTGCCGGATGCAGCGTAGCGTGCCCATCGTGAAGGCGCTGGACGACGCCATGCTCGCCTATGGGCAGAACGGCGAACCGTTGCGGCCGGAACAGGGATTCCCACTGCGCCTGCTGACTCCGGGCTGGGAGGGTAACGTCCAGGTGAAGTGGCTGCGCCGCCTGGACGTCACCGATCAGCCCTACATGACGCGGGACGAGACATCCAAATATAGCGATCTGATGCCAGACGGGAAGGCTCGGATCTTCACTTTGCCGCTGGAGGCGAAGTCCGTGGTTACCTTTCCGTCGGGCGGACACACCCTCGCCGGAGCGGGTCTGTACGAGATCACCGGACTCGCGTGGTCGGGCCGCGGCCGGGTGGAGCGGGTGGAGGTGACGCTCGACGGAGGCCGCACGTGGGTGGATGCCAAGCTCGACGAGCCCCGGCTCCGGCTCGCCTTCACGCGCTTCCGGATGCCCTGGCGATGGGATGGCCGGGCGGCCGCGATCGCGTCCCGGTGCACGGACGAGAGCGGCTATGTGCAGCCCACGCGCGCCGAATTGATCGAGGCGCGGGGAACCAACTCCGGGTATCACTTCAACGGCATCAAGCTTTGGAAGATCTCGCCGGACGGAAGCGTAACGAATGTCCACGCGTAGTTTCGTGGCGCTGGCGGCGTGCGCGATCCTGCAGGCCCAGACGAAGTACGGCGTGGGCCGGCCGCCGTCGGAAGCCGAGATCCGGGCGCTGGGAGCGACGGTGGCGCCCAGCGGAGCGGGACTGCCGGAGGGATCGGGAACGGCAGCCGCGGGGCGTGAGTTGTTCGCCCGGAAGTGCGCGCGCTGCCACGGCGAGAAGGCGGGCGGCGATATCGGACCGGCGCTCGTGGGCGGCCAGGGTACGCTCGCGACGGCGAAGCCCATCCGGACCGTCGGCAGTTTCTGGCCACACGCAACATCGGTCTGGAACTACGTCAACCGCGCGATGCCATTCGACAAGCCGGGATCGCTGACCCACGCGGAGGTCTACGCGGCGGTAGCGCTGATCCTGCACTGGAACGGCATCGTGAGCGAGAATCAGGTGTTGGACGCAAAGACGCTGCCGGCCGTTCGAATGCCGAACCGGGATGGATTCATTCCGGATCCGCGCCCCGACGTCAAGCGCCCCGGAGCCCCGGGAAAGTAACGTGCCGGAGCGGCAGGGCGGGCTGTTTCCTCGCGAGCATGGCGCGTGGTCGATGCTGATCCAGCCGTTCGTGTGGGCTTGCGTGCTCGAGTGGCGCTGGTCGTGGTTTCTGATTCCGGCGGCGGCGGCGATGGTGGCGGTGTTCCTGGCCCGTCAGCCGCTGGTGGTGCTCGGGCGGCAGAAGTTCGTGTGGAAAAACGAACGGCCGGAATCGGCGGAGGCGCGCCGGTGGCTGATCGCGTTGGCGGCGGTGCTGATTCCTTGCGCCGCGGTCCTGTGGATGCGCTGGCCCGTGAACGAGTATCTGGCCTTCGGCGGGGGCGCCGCGGCGATGACCGCGTTCGCGGCCTGGATGACGGTGAAGAACCGCCAGCGGTCCGTTCCGCTGCAACTGATCAGCGCGGCGGGTCTATCGAGTTCGGCGGCGGTGGCCTGTCTGTCGATCGGAAGCCGCATGCCGGGATGGTGCTGGTGGCTGTGGACGGTGAGCGCGATGCAGGCGGCGGCGGGAGTGCTGGTGGTCCACGCACGTCTGGATGCGCGGGTGGCGGCGAGGAAACCGGGCGCCACGTATGACGGCAAGCCGGCAATGGCGATGCAGGGAGTCCTGCTATGCTTGGTTCCGTTCGCCGCGATGCGGGCCTGGCCGCTGGGCGTGGCGTTGGCGTTGGCGGCGGCCGTGAATCTGTGGAACCTGCGTAGCCTGTCGAACCCGGAGGCGCTGGCGGTTCCGCTGATGACCGTGGGGCTACGCGCGATGGCCCTTTCGATCGCGGTATCCTTGCTGACCGTGTGGGGGTTGTCCAGGTAATCCGAATGGCGTTGGCGAAGAACAAAGGCAAGTGCACCAACTTCGGACACTGCGATGTCGCGGACAGCCACGCCGCGGTCGACTCCGCCGATCCATTGAAGCTGGTGTGCCCGAAGTGCGAACGGCCTCTGAGTCCGGTGGAGGCCTCGGGCCTTCGCATCAAACCGCTTGCCCTCGTTGGAGTGTTGGTGTTAGCGGCGCTGGGAACGGGCGTCTATTATTGGTTCGGCGGGCCGGACGGTTCGCCGGCGGCTCCTTCCCGCGCGTCGGCCGGCAAGGAGGGCGTGGTCCGCTGCCGCATCAATATCTGGGTGGGATGCGCGGGCGGTCTGGCGGCCAACGGCGGGCTCGACACGCAGAAAGGTTCCATCTTCGACGGCGAGGGCATCCAGGTCTCGTTCAAGGTGATCGACGACTGGACCGAGGGCGCAACCGCGCTCGCGACTGGCAATGTCGACGTGATGCTGACGACGGTGGATGTCTGGGCCAAGGACTACGCGCAATTGGCCGAGAGAGGATTCAAGGGCAGAGCGTTTCTGATGGTGGACTGGTCGCGCGGCGCGGACGGCGTCATCGGCAAGCCGGGGCTGCGCTCGATCGAGGACCTGGCGGGTAAGAGCATCGCCTTCGCGCCCAGCACCCCGTCGCATTTTCTGATCTGGAACGGCGTGCGGAACTCCGGCCTGAGCCGGGAGCAGCGCGACAAGCTGATGACCTACGCGGTCCACACCAAGGACGGCATCGAACCGGCCACGCTGTTCGCGCAGGGCAAGATCGACGCGGCGGTGGCGTGGGATCCGGACATGAGCGACGCGGTTGCCAAACGGCCGGGCGGCGGCCGCAAGATCTACGACACCACCGTCGCCAACAAGCTGATCGCCGATATCCTGGTGGTCTCCGACGCGTATCTCGAGGCCCATCCGGAGACGGTGAAAAAGTTCGCCGGCGGCTGGCTGAAGGGCGTCGAGTTCCTGCGGAGCGAGCCGGCCCGCGCGTACAACATCATCGGGTCGATCAAGGACTTCAACATTCCCACCGAACTCGCCAAGACGATGCTGCAAGGCGTGGAACTCTCCGACTTCACCGAAAACGAGTCGTTCTTCGGCACGGCCGGCGAACTATTCGACTACGCGAATATTTTCCGCATGGCGCAGGAGATGTATCGCGACCTGAGGGCGATCAAGCGGCACACGCCGGACATCGAGGCGACGATGACGCGCGAGGTGGTCCATTCGATGCGCCATCGCTTCCCGCCGCGTTCCACCGCGTCGGCGGCGTACGGTCCGCTGGCGCCGGGGCAAGTCCCGATTTCGACGCAGGAGAAAACCATCTTCTTCGAGCCGGGATCGGCGGAAGTCAGCATGGATTCGCGAGGAGTGGTCGACGACATCGCGGCTTTCATGAAGGCCTACGAGAACACCGTGGTGGAGATCGCGGGCAACACGGACTCCACCGGCGACGCGCGCCAAAACGTGGTGCTGTCGTTACGGCGGGCGGAGGCCGTGAAGCGCTACCTGTCGGCGAAGTACGGATTCCCGGCCACGCGAATGATCGCCAAGGGCAACGGACCGGCCCAGCCGAAAGGCGACAACGCCACCGACGAGGGGCGCGCGCGCAACCGTCGAACCGACATCCGGGCGTACGAAAACCGCGCGGGAAGCTCGCGGCGGTGATTTACCCCCGCCCGGGTTGTTTCCGCTCCACGTCACGCACGCCGGGAATCCGGCGCATAGCGGTCATCACACGTTCGAGCTGCTTTTTGTCGCGCACCTCAACGCACATCTCGACGATCGCCGCGTCGCTGCGTTCGCCGTCGGAACGAGCCTCGAGACTGCGGATGTTGGAGTTCTCGTGAGTCAGGATCAGCGTCAACTGATTCAGCACGCCGGGCCGGTCCTCCGAGTAGACGGTGATGTTCACCTGGAACGCCTCGTTGGCCGCGCGGGCCCACTCCACGTCGATCTTACGTTCGGCCTCGTACATCAGGTTCACCACGTTGTGGCAACCTGTGGAGTGGACGCCCACTCCCTTGCCTCGCGTAATGTAACCGACGATCGGTTCTCCGCGAATCGGATTGCAGCACTTGGCGCGGTAGGTCATCACGTCGTCGATGCCCTTCACCTTGATGATCAGGTCTTTGGCGTCTTCGGCGGGCGCGAAGTGACGGGGAGGCGTCTCCCCGGCGGCCGGCGCGGGATGTCCGGCCGCCGGCGCGTCCGGCGCGAACTTCTGCAAAATCTGCCGGGCGGAGAACTTCCCGTACCCGAGCGCGGCGTGCAGATCCTCGACCTTGGTGCAGCCGTGATCGGAGCCGATCTTGTCCCACTCGTCGCGCCCGATCCGCGACAACGCAACGCCCAGCCGCCGCGCCTCCCGTTCCAGAGATTTCACGCCGATCTCGATCGCGCGTTCGCGCTCGGTCGCCTTGACTACCTGGCGGATCTTGTTCCGCGCGCGCGACGTCTTCACCAGCCCGAGCCAATCCTTGCTCGGCTCGTGCCCGGTCTGCGTCAGGATCTCCACCACATCGCCATTGCGCAGTCCGGTGCGTAACTGCACGATGCGGCCGTTCACCTTGGAGCCGACGCAGGTGTGGCCGACATCGGTGTGGATGGCGTAGGCGAAGTCGATCGGAGTGGCGTCGCGCGGCAGCATGATCACGCGGCCACGCGGCGTGAAGCAGTAGACCTCTTCCTGGTAGAGATCCACCTTGAACGTATTGATGAATTCGCCGGGATCGCGCATTTCGCGTTGCCACTCGACGAGCTGCCGCAGCCACGCGATGCGTTGATCGTCCTCGCCCGGACCACCCTTGCGGCCTTCCTTGTACTTCCAGTGCGCGGCGATGCCCTCCTCGGTGATCCGGTGCATCTCCTCGGTGCGGATCTGGATTTCGAACGAGAGCCCACCAGGACCGATCACCGACGTGTGCAGGGACTGGTAGAGATTGGGGCGCGGGATCGCGATGAAGTCCTTGATGCGCCCGGGTATCGGATGCCACTCGTTGTGGATCACGCCGAGCGCCGCGTAGCAGTTCTTCACCGAATCGGTGACGATGCGCAGCCCCAATAAGTCGTAAACCTGCTCCAGGCCGATCTTCTGCCGCTTGAGCTTCTGGTAGACCGAGTAGACGCGCTTGACTCGCCCTTCCACCCGCGCCGGGATCGCTTCCCTCGACAGCTTGAGCGCCAGCGTCTGCTTCATTTCGACAAGCGATTCCTCGCCCGACAAACGGCGCGACTCGAGCTGGCGCGCCAGTTCGGCGGACTCCTCCGGCTCGGCGTAGCGGAACGCCAGATCCTCGAGCTCGCCGCGCGCCTTTCCCATTCCCAGCCGGTGCGCGATGGGCGCGTAGATCTCGAGCGTTTCTTGCGCGATCCGCTGCTGCTTGTCGCGCGGAAGCGCGTCGAGCGTGCGCATGTTGTGGAGCC
>SYLY01000359.1 GCA_005808475.1 Acidobacteriota bacterium | reverse complement strand
GGGGATGAACAACAAAATCCGAGTGGTTACCAGACGATCCTACGGTTTCCGAACCTATCCCGCGATGGAAATCGCCCTTTATCACAACCTTGGCCGACTACCGGAACCAGAGTTCACCCACAGATTCCGCTGAGGAGGCGATTTTACGAGGCGCTTTTCGCCAACCCCGAGGCCGGCCCCGCCGCCGCGCTCCGGAGCGCTCAGTCGCGCGTTCGCTCGCTGCCGGACCGGCAGCATCCCTATTATTGGGCCGGGTGGAATTTGCTGGGAGGTTGGTAGGAGTGAGAGACTTGGACTTCAGAGCTCTGTTCGGGCCCGACCGGCCATCGGCGGAAGTGGAGCTTCAACGGCTGAGGCATTTCCTGATTCGGACTTTCGAATGGGGTCGCTATGGCGACCCCGAGGATTTGGCCGATGAGACGATCCTGCGGGCCCTCAAGCTCTACCGTGACGAAAGGGCGAAGGGAACCGACTTCAGCAGTTACGTCGTTGGAATCGCGAGAAATGTCCACCGTGAGGAATGCCGGAGTCAATGCCGGGAGCGGCGGAGCGGGCTGGAACCGGGGGAAGGGCGCACCGCTCCACCGAGGCTCGACGAGACCATCTACGTTCGGCAACTCGTGGCGAAGTTGGACCCTGCCGATCGCGTTCTCGTTCTCGACTACATGTCCGGCGAAGTCAGCGGAGCTCGCAGCCAGGTGCGGGTTCGTTTACATCGTGCGATCAAGAAATTGAAAAAAATCGCCCGCGCATAAGGTAGACGACGCAGGATGCCCAGCCGGCTCACGGAATACGAAGTTTTTTTTCGATTCCGTGAAACAATTCGGCTGCTACAATCATATTAGGTGTGCATTGCCTGACAGAGGTAGTTTTCGTGCCAGCGTTTCCTAGCGACGACGCCTACATTCACAGGTATCTGCTGGATCAACTCCCACCGGACGAACGTGCGGCGTTAGAACAGGCGATGTGGGAAAATCCCGCTCTGTTCGAGCAGGTGGAGAAATCCGAGGAAGGCCTGCTGATTCAATATGTTAAGAATCAACTGACAGGCCCGCTCCAGGAGCGCGTGCGGGAGCTTTACTCTGAAACCGCGCCAAGGAGGTCCCGTGTGGACGCCGTGCGGGTGCTACACACGGCCCCTGTCCATGCCCCACTCCGGCGGCCCCCTCTACCCCGGTGGTGGGTAGCCGCGGGAGTAACGGCCGTACTAGCCAGTACGCTGGTCCTCTTGGTCCCCCGCGCCATGCAAAATCCGGAGCAGACCGAAGTGGCATTACTCACGCTGGATGCCGGGGCGGACACGATTCAGCGCGGCGCGCCCGCGGCCGTGCCCCAGTTGGTCTTGAAGCCGGCGGCACGGACGGCGCGGCTGACTCTCCGCCGTCCCGTCAACGCACTGGGCTCGGCGACGGTTACCATCGCTCCGCCGGACAACAAATCGGCGCTGGTGATGGCGGTCGACGCGCCGGCCGGCGGCAGCCCGGTCATCGTCGAGTTAAACGTCCGCGAACTGACGTCCGATCACTATCTGGTGGAGTTGAAGGACGAGGCGGGAAACCCGCGCGAGTCCTGGTCATTCGAGGTTGTGAGGCGCTGAAGCGGCGGCGCGGGTTAGCACCGCCGCCTCGAGCGCCCCGGTTGCGCGCCGGCGAGTACGGATCCGGCGCGGAGCTCATTGGAGCGGATTCGGCGGGCTTACGGCAGGTCCTCGCCCACGATAACGCCGATCCAAGCCAGGATGAAGTCCATTTTGTTTGTGCCTCCGCCACATAAACGGAGGCAGGGGCCGAATCCGGAAAATGGACTGAAATAAAATTCAGGCGCGCGTCCGCGCGCACCGATCGCGAGTAAAAGGGCGGGCGCTACTCCGCCGCGAGCGCGAGTTCTTCGCTTCGGCGCTCGTATCCCGGCGGAGCCGTCCACTCCGCGCGCAGCCGATCCACGATTCGCGGCAGATAAGCCGCCACCGGCGTGTACGACAACCCGAGCCGCTCCTTACTCTTCCCGTTGTCGAGCGCCGACATCCAGCGTCCGCTGAACGGCGAGCATCGCGGCAGTAGACCGCGCTCCTCGAGCACATCCCTCGAGACCCGCGCGATTCGCAAGGGCGTGCCGGCCGCCGCCGCCAGGTTGGCGAGGAACTCGTCGAGCGGCAGCGTCTCGTCCTGCGACAGGTTGAAGGCTTCTCCGACCCCTTCGCCCGAACGCGCGAGCACCGCGACCGCGCGGGCGACGTCGTCTCCATAGACGTGCCGGAGATCGAGCACGGACCCGGCGGGCGCCACCACCGGCCCACCGTCGAGCAGGCGCGCGAGATATCCGTGGATGCGATGGTGGTGGTCGCGCTCGCTGTTCACCATTGGCAGCCGCAGCACGGTGGACGGAAACCCACGCTCGCGCCAAGCTTGGCCGAGGGCGTCCTCGGCGGCCCGCTTCCCGGCGCCGTAGAGCCAGTCCTCATGGTCGCGCGAGTACGAGACAGGCTCCGTCATGACGGGGCCTTCGTAGTCGTCCTCGCGAAACGGGCGCTCCAGTCCCGTCCGGATCAAGTACACCTGTCCGGTGCCGATCATCAGATAGCGGCCCACGCGTCCGTCGAGCACTCGCGCCACCGCCTCGGCATCCCGGCCGTCGTAGAGAGTGGTATCGACCACCACGTCGAAAGACCCCGATCCCGCCACGCGCCGCAGATCCTCTTCCCGCGAACGGTTCCCAACTATCCGATCCACGCCGGGCGGCAGCGGCGCGAGCGTGAACCCGCGATGGAAGACGGTGACGCGAAAGCCCGCCTCGATCAGCCGCGCGGCGATCGAAGGCCCCAAATTGCGAGTTCCACCGATGATCAGAGCATCCATTCCCCATCAGGCTACCAAGATGCGATACATTAAGCGGCGAACCCCATGAAGCCATCCGATCGCCGTTTCTTCCTCGCGGCCGGCGCCGCCGCCATGACGCAGACCTCTTTTGGCGCGGACGAAGTCCGCGTCGGCATGATAGGAATGGGTGGCCGCGGCAACGCGCTGCTCAAGGACGTGAAGACCGTTCCCAACGCGCGCGTCACCCATCTTTGCGATGTCGACCAGTCGCGGCTCGAGCGGGCGCAGACCGCCGCGGCGGGGCTCGGCTACGGGCAAGTGCGCGGCAGCGCCGACCTGCGCCGCGTCCTCGAGGACAAGAACGTCGACGCGGTCGTGGTCGCGACGCCCGACCATTGGCACGCACCCGCCGCGATTCTCGCCTGTATCGCCGGCAAGGACGTCTACGTGGAAAAGCCGGTGTCGCACAACCTGCGCGAGGGACGGCTGATCGTGGACGTGGCGCGCAAGTATTCGCGCGTGGTCCAGGCGGGCATGCAATCGCGCAGCCGCGCCAGCACGATCAAGGCCGTGGAGCTGGCGCACTCGGGCAAGCTGGGCAAGGTGCTCATGGCGAAGGCCTGGAACTCGCAGTTGCGCGCCGACATCGGCAAGAAGACCAACTCCGGTATACCGCCGGGGATCGACTTCGACACCTGGATCGGCCCCGCCGACGTGATGCCGTTCAACGAGAACCGGTTCCACTACAAGTGGCACTGGAACTGGAATTTCGGCACCGGCGACATGGGGAACGACGGCGCGCATCAACTGGATCAGGCTCGCTGGGCTCTCGGCGTCGACCTCCCGAAACGCGTGGGAGGCATGGGCGCCAAATACTTCTTCCAGGACGATCAGCAGACTCCCGACACGATGAACATCAGCTTCGACTACGGTGGCAAAGGGCTGATCTGGGAGATGCGCATCTGGCACGAGTACGGGCTCGAGGGCATCGACAACGGAGTGAGCGTGTACGGCACCGAAGGGTTCCTGCATATGGGCCGCTGGAACCGGAAGTGGGGCTACCGCTACTTCGACAAGAAGGAGAAGATCGTCGAGGAGTACCAGGGAACGGACGATAGCGAGGCCGCTCACATGAAGAACTTCGTCGAGTGCGTGATCTCGAGGAAGCGCCCCAACTGCGACATCGAAATCGGACACCTGTCGAGCGCGCTATGCCATCTGGGCAACATCGTTCACCGGACCGGCCGCAACGTGGCGTTCAACCCCGCCAACGAGTCGATTCCCGGGGACGCCGAGGCCAACGCGCTATTGAAACGGAAATATCGAAATCACTGGGCCGCGCCGAAGGGCGCATGATGAAGCGCCGGCCCGTGGATTCGCCAGTGTCTACTTGGAAATCCGGCGTAACACCTTGTCCGCCGCGGCCACGCCCCGGTATTGCGCTTCTTCGAACAGCGAGAACCCGCTGAGGTCGGAGTTGGCGAAGTACAGCCCGTCCAGATCGCGCACCGTCCGCTCCAAGTGCCCTGGCGACGGTCTGGCCATCGCGTGGCCCATTCTCATGAGATCCACCCGGGAGACACAGCGCCGGATGTCAGGATGCGCGGTTTCCAGATCCGTCAGAATGGCCTCGATCCAGTACGAAGCGTCCTTCTCGAGCAGCATGCGCCGGGCGGCGGCTGGCGGCATCGAGGAAAGGGGCCAGTAGTAGGTCCACACGGTGCGCGGATTCCAGGTCCGCAGCGACTGATGGGTCGCCACCACGTAACCGAGCGACGGCGACCGGTGGATCACATTGTCCCAGGCGGGCGCGAAGCCGGTCTCATCCGGCCACCTGTCCACCGTCAGGTTGGCCGTCAGCCAGGGAGAATACTCGATCCCCGGCGGCGGAACCCCGGCGATCAGATAGGGGGCAAGGTAAGTAGGCGCCGCGAAAACCACCGCCCGCGCCCGGTACTCCACCGGCCCGGCGAACACGCGCCAGTTCGTCCGGTTCCGCTCGATCCGATGAACGAACGCGCCCGTTCTCAGCCGGGCGCCCACACGCTCCAGCAGACGGCGCACGATCCAGCCGTTGCCCTCCGGCCAGGTCAGCGGCCCCTTATCGTCGCGCTGGCCGCGCGCCGCGTGATAGTGGATGCCGGCCCAGGCCGAGGTGGTGGAGAGGCTCGAACCGAAATCGTCGCGGCAGGCGTAGTCCGCGAACCATAGCAGCGTCTCCGAATCGAAGCGTTGCGCCTTCATCCACTCGCTCATCGTCATGCGGGACAGGTCCGAGCGCCGGCGCTTGCCCGTCTCCATCGGAATGGCGAACTCTCCAGAGCCTTCGAACTCCCGCATCATCTCCTGGAAGCGCTTGGCCTGCCGCCGGTCTTCCGCCGTGGAGGTCTCGGGCTCGAGACCTTCCTGCCAGCGTCCGTGGATGAAGAGGCGTTCCTGGGGAGAGTGGCAGAGATAGCGCTCCTCCCACTTGCCGCCGGAGAACACGCCGAGATCGGTCATGATCTCGCGGACCAGGCCTCCGGTTCCCGACGGCACCGGAACGTAGTGCGCGGCCCAGGGGTAGGGAGTTACCTCGTTCTGGCCCCAGCGCGAGTTGCCACCGGCGCGATCCTCCATTTCCACGACGACATAGTCGCGGAACCCCCGCTTGTCGAACCGCCACGCCGCGCTCAGGCCGGCGATGCCGCCGCCCACCACGACGACCGGCGCTTCCACCGTCTGGCGGGCGCCGCCGAAGGCTTGGCGGTCACGGACCTTGTGGCCCATGGCGTGGCTGCCATCGACAAACTCGCCAGGGACGCGGGCCTCGCTCTTTCGGGCAAGGCCCACCAGGGCGGCGCCGAGGCCCCGCCGTGTCCAGCCTGGGGTTGGCGCGCCGCCCTGCGTCATGCCGAAGTTACGCCGGCATCTGGAACGGCTCGTCCGCGCTGCCGCCGTAGATGGACGGCACCTTACTGCCGGCCGGACGGAGCATCGCGGCGAGTTGCCCGCGGTGGTGAATGGAGTGGTTGTTCATGAAGCCCAGGTAGAACGCCGCGGAGGCGGTCATCATTCCGAAAAAGCCGACGGGCCGCGCCAGATCGGCGGGCGACATCGCCTTCACCTGGTCCACCAGCGGCGGGACGTTGGCTTCGTACCGCGCGAGCACGCTTTCGACGGTGGCGTCCTCCGGCATCTTGTTCTCTTCCATGCCGAACTTGCCGTCGAGAATGCCCTTCAGGAACCACTCCTCGGAAGTGACGATGTGCCAGCCGAGCTGGATCGCGGACATGCCCTTGGGGTCGAGTTGGAACCTCTTGTTGCCCTCGGGGATCGCGGCGATGACCTTTCGGGTCGCGGGCATCTCCTGCCCGTGAGTACCCGTCAAAAAACGCATGAGGAACACACACTGATCTGGTGCGAACTCCATGGTTGCCTCCTGTTTTCGGATGTTGGGGAATACCGGCCGGACACCAGTATAGGGCAGAACTATGGGCGAATAAAAGGCGTAACCGTAATTTTTTTGAAGTCCACCGGACCGTGGTCTCCCTGCAGGCTCACTGGCCCCGGCTGGTCCTCGTCCGGATCGTTCGCCATCGCCGTCAACCCCTCGATTTCCTTGCGATCGATGACCGTTTTTCCGTTCAGGACAACCGTCACGGTACGCCCGATCAGCGTGATGTCGAAAGTCTGCCATTCGCCAGCGGGCTTGCTGGCGGCCACCGCCGGAACCATGCGGCTATAGATGGTCCCGTTGCTGTGAGTATCCAGCGCCCGGCCGTGGTCCTCGAGGATCTGCACTTCATACCTGCCGCGGAGCCCGATCCCGGAGTTGCTTCCCTTCCCCACCCGGTACTCGGCGTGAAGACGGAAGTTCCAGTAGCTGGCCGTCGAGACGATGTCGGCGGCGCCTTCGTGGTTCCGCAGCAGGCCGTTCTCCACGCGCCACTGGACCGGCCTGCCCGGCATCCGCGACACCCAACCCGCTAGATCCCTGCCATTGAACAGTTCGATAGTTTTGCCCGGCTTCCACGATCCGTCGTCCACGTCCTTGATCACCGGCGCCCGCTTGCCGGCGAACACCAGCTTCGAAGCGGGCCGCCCGTCCACTTGAAACGATCCGCGCAGCGCGCCGCCTTCCAGCCGGGCGCGATACACGCCTTTCGACTTGGGCTGGCCGCGCGAGTACGCCCGTTCGAACTCCCAGACCAGTTCCTGGCCGTCCACTCGAATCGCGGGGATCGCGTCCATCTGGCCGCCCGGCGCGCCGACGAAACGGCCCTTGATACCGGGCGTCCCCGCGCCGGTCACTTCCAACCACCAGGCGCGATTGCGAGGCTCGTTCTCCACCTTGATGTTCCACCGGCCATTAAAATCGGCGGGAGCGGCGTGGCAAGCTGCCGCGAGCAGCAGAGGAGCCCAGAGTTTCATCGGTCGATTATTGCTCGCCGCATCGGGCCAAAGCAACCCGGGAGCTAGCCCGAGCTAGCTCAAGCCGCCGGACATCGACCTGGAGGGGACTCGCGCGGCGACCCGCTGGCGTTGGCGCGTCGTTGCCGCGGATGATCGACGAGATCACCGAGCGTGTGCTGGTGGCCCTGGGACACCGAAGCGCCAGCGGTCCAACTCATCACCCGGATCCAAGGCGGCGAGGACTGCCTTCAAGGCGTCCGGGAACGGCCGGATCGCCTTGATGATGTCAGTTACGGTATCGCGCCAATCGCCGGAGCTGTCGACGACATCCTTCCAGGTTCGGAGACGCGCGGGCTCCGGTTTCGGGGCGGGCTCCGCCTTCGGGGCCGGCTCCGGCGTGGGCCGGGGAGCGGACCTGTCGCAATCGCAGCGATAGCGATGCCGGCAGGTGAGCCGCGAGGGGCCGGCATCGGGCCTGAGGAAGATGCATTGGACACGTTCGCTCAGCCAGCGTGATATCCGTCCTCCCGAGGAAACCGTCTCGTTATTTTTCAACGATTTGTCAGGTTAGTTTTGCAATCTAGCTATTTTTTTCTGTTGGCTTTCCGTTGCATTTTGGTCTTCGCGAAGGCTCTGGTAACTTCGCCCGGGATCTCCGGCGCCGTCCTGGTGCGAACTATCGCTTTTACGTTCGGTCAACATTCTGCCTCCTTCGCGTCGAAAATCGGGGAAGCGCGAGAGCTCCACCCGGCGCGATGGTCCCATGGCGTCAAGAGGACGACCGCGGTGGGATTTTGCAAGTTATTGCAGCAAATGTGGCTGAAATAATTTTGTCGTTTTCATAACGATCAGGATTTGCTTCCACGAACGGCAGGGCGAGACTCGCGAAGAGTCCCGCACCGAGAAGTAGACGTAGCGAGTAGACGTAGCGATTCTCCGCGTTCTCCGCCGCGCCCCGCCGTCACCGGGCACGGGAAGAGAGTTGCCGACGTGAAAGCCGACGCGTGCGTGTACCGCAGAGGATTGTTACTATGTTCGATTCCCCCCAATGGCGGACGCGACGCGCAAACTCCGGGTCTTTTGCTCCTACAGCCACAACGACACCGAGTGGCTGAAGAAGATCCGGAAGGCGCCCGCCCAGCTCCAGCGCGACGAAATCGAGCTGTGGCGCGATCGCGCGATCGTGGCGGGAATGGACTGGGTTACCGAGATCGATGCCGAACTCGAGCGGGCCGACATCGGCTTGCTGCTGGTCAGCCAGAACTTCATCGCGTCCGACTGCTGCACGGGCGTCGAGATGAAACGGGCGCTCAAACGCCGACGGGAGGGCCGCGCGGTGGTCGTGCCCGTGCTGCTCGAGCCTTGCTACTACGCGAACGTCAAGGGCTTCGAGATGTTAGCGATCATGTGAAAACGTAGAATTTTGAACCGGCCGGAGCCGCTCGGCGGCCTGTCGGCGCAGGTGGGCATGAAAAGCCGAGGGCAGGGGTAGCTGTAGGATCTCATCGATGACTGGGGAGAAGTAGGCGAGGGATCGCACCGGAGAAAGGGGTATCGCTCCGCAGGGTCGGCGAAGGCGACGCAAGCAAGCGAGCCAGAGGGCGGATTCGACCACATCCAAAGGGACGCCGCGTTCGAACAGAGATCGGGCCACCGCTTGGTCGTGGGAACTGGCGCGGCGTGGCATATCCGGCAGAGCGAGGTAGAGTTGGAGAACCGCGATGACATAGGCGGGACGGGCGACGGGGGTCATTTGCTGGTCCTCCGGGCCGCCCTTTCCAACTCACTTTCGCGGAGACGGTAGCTCTTGCCCGCCAGCAGAGTCACGTCGGCATGATGGATCAGGCGATCCAGCAATGTGACCAGGCAAGTCGCGTTGGGGAAGATCTCGCCCCACTCCTGGAAGGTCTTGTTGGTGGTGACGATCACCGGCTTCCGTTCGTAGCGGCGGTTGATGACCTCATACAACAGGTCGGCGGCCTTGTCGTCGAAGGACAGATACCCTACCTCATCGATACAAAGCAGTCCCACATTGGCATAAGCGAGGATCTTGCGGCGGCGCCCTTCCGGCGTTTGCCGTTGCAGATCGTCGAGCAATGCGGCGGCGGAACGGAAGGCGACCGAGTAACCGTCCAGCACCGCGCGATGGCAGAGATTCTGGGCGATCATCGTCTTGCCCAAGCCGTTGCCGCCCACCAAGACGAGATTGCGCGGTGGGCGGACAAAGTCCAGCGTCAGTGCCCGCTCGATGACGTTGCGCTCGACCTGCGTGGGCCAGGACCAATCGAAGTCGGCCATGGGTTTGAAGCTTTTCACGCCGCTCAGGCGCATGCGCCGTTCCAAGCTGCGGCGCGACCGTTCCGTGATCTCGGCCCGGGCCATCTCCTCCAGCAGTTGCACGCCAGACCAACGGGCTTTGGCGGCGCGGGCGAGAAAGTCGTCCAATTGCGTGGGAACCGCGCACATACCGATCTGACGAAGTTGCTCGGACAGGCTACTAGTGTTGGTCATCGCCGGGTTCCTCCTCGCCACCGTCGTGCCGGGCGAGTTGATCGTAGGTCGCCAGATCCTGCGGATGAACATGAAGCGTGGCTAGGTGAGGATGACGGCTCAGGTCCAAGGCCGCGGTCGCGGTGCGCGGTTGGCGCCGGAGCAAAAAGGCCACCGAGGATGCGCGGGGGGGGGTTGCGCGCCAAGGCTTCCTGGATGGCCCGCCGCAACGCCGCCGCGCCATGGCGTTCCAGCAATTTCATTAACTGCGCCGTCTGTGCGCCCGCCGATTCTCCTTGCGCGAACGCCCGGTCGAGCAACTGCCGGCTCTCCGGTACGGCCTGCTCCAGACGGCCTCCCGGCGTGGTGTGGAAGGACTTGCGTTTGAGCGCCAGGACGGCATCCTGATGCGCCGGGTCGAGGACGAGTTGATGCCGGTCATAACTGCGCACATGGCGGGCCAGTTCCGCCGCGCCGTCTAGAATGCGCACCGTGGTGTCGCTGGCCGCCAACGTCAACGGGCGGCCGACGGCCTGGGGAGGAATCGAGTAGTCGTTGAGATCGAAGCGAACATAGATGGTTTTGCCGGACTGGATGGGCACGATGCACTCGGTGGGAAAGGGATGCTGAGCCGGCGGCAGTAACCGAGGCTGTTCCTCGGCGAACGCCGCGGCCACGGTGCGATGGTCGCCGCCAGGCCAGCGGCGCAGGTGGGCGACTTCGTCGCGCCAGAGCCAAGCCTGGCGATTGCATTCGGCCAGTGTGGTGAAAACGCGGCCGGCCCAGAACGAATCGCGCACGTAGCGGATCGCTCGCTCCACGCGCCCCTTCTGGTTGCCGGCGCGGACTTGGCAGGGCCGGGGGGCGAAGTGATAGTGCCCACTGAGTTCGATCAGCCGGGGATTGAAGTGGATCTGGTCGCCTCGGCGTTCCAACACGACACTTTTGAGGTTGTCGTAGAGAATCACGCGCGGCTGACCACCCCATGCGGCAAACCCATGCACGTGACCGCGCAAGAAGTTCTCCATCGTTTGATCGAAGAAGAACTCCAGATAGAGCGCTCGCGAGTACGACAGCGTCATCACGAAGCACGACAGGGCGCGTTTGGCGCGGCCCACCATCACGTGGCCGAAGTGAGCCCAGTCGACTTGCGCCTGCTCACCGGCCAAGGTATGGAGTTGCAGAAATGGTTCCTGCTTGCGCGGGCGCAGGCGAGCCACGGCCCGCCGGAGTTGCACGATGCTGCCGGTGTAGCCACGATCTCGCAGCATGGCGTGGATGCGCGTGGCGCGCAATCGCGGATGCTCGTCCAGGGTTTGCCGCACGAACCCCAGATAGGGGTCGGTCAGCGAGGGGCGCATCAAAGTGCTGTGGAAGCGCTCGCTTTCGACCGCGTTGCGCACAGTGTCGGGGTGAACGCCGAGTTCACTGGCTATGGCGCCGATTTTCCAATGCTCGGCGTAGAAGTAGCGCCGTATGAGGGCGCGGGTTTCAGGACTGATCATCCGCTGGCTCACTTTCGTTGAGGAATGCGTGGATAGGGGTTGATGTAGCGAAACACGCGGCCACAGATCCGGCAACGCGGTGTCCGCCAGATTCCCGAGTCCGGCGGCGGCTTGCTGGTGTCCGAGCCAACCCGTCCACCAGACAAAGATGCCGGGGAATTGATCGGAATGGAACCCTGATCCGTCACGGTGGCGGCTGCGGCCCGCTGACGGAGCCGGTACTCCCGCTGCCGGTCGCGATGATCCAGCCGGCCTTCCTCGCTTTGTTGGCGCCGGCTATTCGCGGATCGCAGTTGACGACGGCGGGCCTGCCGGCGGCAGTCCTCGCAGCAGTAGCAATGGCCGCGATCACAATGGGAACAGATGAAGAAGAGGGCGCGGCACCGCTGCTCGCGACAGGCCCTGAGCAGGAGAACGCCTTTGTCGTGGACCGCAGCCGCCATTGTGGTCTGGCGGTGCTGGGCAGCGGCGGCCTCTTTGTGTCAGGGTAGAACCTGTTCGGTTGGTCAACCCTCTTTTTGAGGCATACCGACTCGGAACCCTGCCGCGTCGACGGCAGGGTTCCTCCTCCCGCCTTCTGACACGATACTCGTTACCGGCCGGGGGATGATGAGCGCCTTCGGCGCGATGAGGGTCCCTCGGCCGAAGTTCAGAAAACCTCGCTTTCTGATGATCGCCGACAGGGAGCGCGCGTACAACGGGTCGCCAGGGAACGAAAACGAGGATACGCCGCGCATGGGGCAGCTCGGTGCCTGGTCCCGACTTGATCGAGTCTCAGTCCGTATGGTCGAGTCGCCGCCGGAGCCGCTGGATAGTGAAGTCGGTACCCTTCACTGCGTCTTCGAACCACTGCGGTGGCCGCATGGCAATTCCGCGCGCCGGCTTCGGCGATGGCGAGGAGGTAGTTGTCGCCGGGATCGGGGTTCGAGGAGCATTGGAACAGGGAACGGTTTTAAGGTGTTCACTTTGCTGAACACCTTAAAGTAAGATTGAAGGAATGAATCCAGCGTCGCGAGAAGAAGTTCAACGTCAGGAGCGGATTCGCACCCGGCTTGACCGAGCATCCTTTCGATTGGAGATGGCAGAACTTGAGCGGGTCTGGGCAATCGTGTCTGCGAACCGCGAGGGGATGTCTGTCCGCGACATCTCCCGACAGGTAGGCTTGGGCCCAACCCGCGTGCATCAAATTGTCACCAGCCCGCGGGCGGATTGTGTAGAACATGCTTTATCGGTTCTCCGGGAGGCAGGATGGCCTACCCCAGAGGATCCTGTCCCCGGCGCGGAGGAACAAATTGGGGACCGCCTTACCGAGGAAGCAACGGCATTGATCTCCTGCGCCGAATGGCTGACATCCCTCGCCGCCGGGGAAAGGCCGGTGGTGAACCTCCGGCCAGACAGTGATCTGCCGGACAGGGACTACGTTGCCGTGGACCAGGGCCGGGTGATCCGTGTTCTCCCGCGGATTGCTCATGACTTGGAAGAACTGGCCCGCACTCGGCGCGTGCAGGACCTGTCCAGCAGCGCCAACGACGCCGACCCGCGCCTGCGGCTGCGTCGTCGCTTGACGGAGCCTCCTATCGAACTCCCCCAAAGTGGGAAGAGCATACGTCAAAGTCGTCAAGCCTGGGAGGATTACGCGGCCAGTTTGCACAGGGCCGGGCTCCCGATCCCCTCGAATCCCTACCGGCATCTCGACTGTTCAGTGAAGTGAACGTGCTATCGGG
>SYLY01000358.1 GCA_005808475.1 Acidobacteriota bacterium | reverse complement strand
GGCGACACCCATGCCGTCCACGTCAGCCTCAGCGAGACCGGCCAAGTGGTGCTCGACACCGTGATTCGCGGCGACACCGTGCAAGAGGTGCTCGACTACGTGCAGTTCAACGCGCGGACGCTGCTCGAGCAGTTCCGCCGCGACGTGGAACTGGCGGTGCGGGAAGGCAAGGTCGGATACGAGGAGTCGGGGCGCTTGCTCCGGTTCTACGAGGAGGGCCTCTACGGATACACATACCTCGAGGAAGGGCACGACCGTCACCACTGACACGGCGGTGGTGCTGGCGTCTCCGCGCAATCCGCTGAACATCGGCGCGGCGGCGCGGGCGATGAGCAACTTCGGGTTTTTCGACCTGCGGCTGGTGGCTCCGTACGATGTGGCGTGGCGCGAAGCGCGGTCCGCCGTGGGCGCGGCCCAGGTGTTGGAGGCCGCGCGCGTATTCGATTCGACGGCGGACGCGGTCGCGGACGCGAGCCTGGTGGTGGGCACCGCGTCTCTCGGGCATCGCGAATTGAGACTGCCGGTGCGGAGACTCGAGCCCGGTACGCGTCTGATCCGCCGCCACGTTGGGCGCGTGGCGATCCTGTTCGGCTCGGAGAAGTTCGGACTCTCGAACGACGATCTGAGCCTGTGCCACTGGCTGATGCGCATTCCGACCCGGGACGGGCACGAGTCGATGAACCTGGGCCAGGCGGTCGCGGTCTGCCTGTACGAGGCGATCCGCGATCCGAAGGCGGAGCGGGCCGTGGTCAAGCCTCGCAAGCGGGCGGACGCCGCGAGCCTGGCGCGGATGGAGGATCTGTTGACGGGGATACTCTCCGAGTCCGGCTACATGAAAGGGTTGACGGCGGAATCGTCCGGTTTGAAGCTGCGCGGACTGCTGCGGCGCATGGATCTGGATGCGCGCGACGCGGCGGTGTGGCAGGGGATGTTGCGGCAGATCCGTTGGAAGATCTCGGGCTCGACGCGCTAACATCTTGGGTGAAACGCCGGCGGCGGCCCCGGTCGGAATCGCCGATTCGAGATAAGGACCCCCATGGCACTTCCTCACACTCCGTGGATCGCTTCCACGTCCGCGCTCGGCGATTCGCCGTCGTGCGAATTGCCCTACATACCCGCTCCGATACCGGAAGAGGACGACGCCCGCGTCAAAGCTACTCGCGACCTGCGAGTGCTCGACACACCGCCCGAAGAGCGCTTCGATCGTATCGTCCGGCTGGCGGCGGCCGTATTTGAAACGCCGATCGCCTACGTCGCGCTCGTGGACTCCGGCCGGCAGTGGTTCAAGGCGAAGGTCGGACTCGCCGCCGATCAGACCCCGCGCGCGACTTCGTTTTGTGGCCACGCTATCCTGCGCGAGGAGGCGCTGGTGGTGCCCGACGCTCGGGAAGACCCGCGATTCAAAGGCAACCCGATGGTGACCGGCTATCCATTTCTCCGCTTCTACGCCGGGCATCCGCTGGTGTCGGCCGGGCGTAAGGTGGGTACGCTCTGCCTCGCCGATTTGCGGCCGCGAGCCCTGGACGCGCGCCAGATTGAGATCCTCGGCCTGATGGCGAAAATGGTGGAGCGTGAATTCACGCTGAGCCACACTCTCGAGAGCCAGTCCGCGGCGCTCGAAGCCGCCGAGTGCGCGGCGAAAAACCAGCGCGAGTTGGAGCAGGCCGTGCAGCGGCTCGAGTCATCCAAGCGCCGCTCCGACGAACTCCTGCTGAACATCCTTCCGCGCCGCGTGGCGGAGGAACTGACCGCGAGCGGATCGGTGCAGGCGGTCCACTACGAGTGCGCTTCGGTGATGTTCGCCGACTTCTCCGGTTTCACCACCATGTCGGCGCAAGTGTGTCCGCGCGAGTTGGTGCGCGAACTCAACCTGTGCTTCTGCCGGTTCGACGAGATCGCCGCGCGGAACGGCGTCGAGAAGCTGAAGACCATCGGCGACGGCTATGTCGCGCTGGCGGGGATTCTCGATCACGGTCCCGAGGCGCATCTCGGATTGCTCCGGACGGCCCGCGAGATTCGCGACTTCGTGACCGACCGCGCGGCGGGCTTCCGTTTGCGCGGCGCCGCTTACTGCGACATTCGTATTGGTTTGCACGCCGGCCCGCTCGTAACCGGAGTCGCCGGCTTCCGCAAGTTCGCGTACGACGCCTGGGGCGACACCATGAACACGGCCGCCCGCATCGAGTCGGCCGGCGCGGGCGGAAAGATCAACGCCTCGCGGGCGTTCGTGGACCTGATTCGCGATCACGCCGCGATCGACCCGCGCGGCGAAGTCGCGATCAAAGGAAGAGAGCCGGTGGAGATGTACTGGATCGAATAGGTTCAGGGGCTCCCCCGGTTTTTTTCGCGTCCGCGTGAGCTGTCAAGTCCCGATTTGCCGTATTTCTACATAGAGGCAATCGGAGAAACATGGAATTCACGCAAAGCGGCCACGCGGCAATCCGGAGAGTGGAACTGCCGCTGCCCATCGCGCCCGGATCGGTGAACGCGCACCTGGTGCCGGTGGAAGGCGGCTGGATACTGGTCGACTGCGGTATGAACGCGCCAGCCGCGTTGGCCGCGCTCGAGCGGGCGGTCCCGCTCGATTCCATCCAGCAGATCGTGCTCACGCATGTCCACCCCGACCACAGCGGAATGTCCGCCCTGTTGCACGATCGCACTGGCGCCGTGGTTCGCATGCACCAGGCCGAGGCTGCCGTGCTCCGCTCGCTGCGCGATCCTCAGGGTTGGCTGAGCCGCCAGTCGGCGCTGTTACGGTCGGCCGGCGTGCCCGAGGCGCTCACCGCGCGCATCCATGCCTCGTCTCTGATGATGCGCCGGCTGTTCCCCGAACGCCGCGCGGGCGGCTACCTGCGGGACGGCCACGAGTTCGAGACAGCGCTGGGACCCATGCGAGTTGTCGAGACGTCCGGGCATTCGGCCGGCCATCTCTGCTTCCACCTGCCGGAAGCCAAAGTGCTGATCGCGGGCGATCAATTGCTGGAACCGAACGGCCCCTACCTGGATTTCGACGCCGATGGCGACAGCTTCACCGGCTACCTGGAATCGCTGCGCCGCCTGTCGGAACTGGACGTCGAGTGGGTTCTGCCCGCGCATGGCGTGCCGTTCCGCAACCTGCGCGAACGCGCGTCGGCCCTGCGAGCCCGCGCGTTGGGTGAACTCGACTCCATCCAACGCCTGCGGACCGCCGGGCGGCGTTCGGCGCACGATATCGCCGCCGCGCGCTGGAACCGTCCGCTGAACCCGTTCGAGCATCGCTGCGGCGTCTACGATACGCTGGCCTGCCTTCGCGCCATCGGATAACGGGTCTCGCCGGGCCTGTGCCATACTCGGCAATGCATGGGCCGCCACGCTCTTCTTCTCTTCGCCACGTCGGTTTTCGCTCAGGACTGGCCGCAATTTCTCGGGCCGGATCGCAACGGCGCCTCGCCGGATGCGTGGAACGACAAAACCTCCCTCGGCCGCGTTTGGAAGCGCTCCTTGGGCGAGGGCTTCAGCGCTCCGGTGGTGGCCTCCGGCCGCTTGATCGTCTATCACCGGGAGGGCAGCCAGGACAAGATCGAGAGCCTCGATCCCGCCACGGGCAAGAACCAGTGGACCTACGCCTACACCACCGGCTACCGCGACGATTTCGGCTTCAGCGAGGGGCCCCGCTCCACTCCAGCCGTCAGCGAAGGCCGGGTGTATGCCTATAGCGCCGAAGGACTGCTGCACTGTGTCAATCTAGCCGACGGCAAGAAGGTTTGGTCGCTCGACGCGCGCAAGGAATTCGGCGTCCGCAAGGAGTTCTTCGGAACGGCCTGTTCGCCCCTGGTGGACGGAAGCCGCGTGCTGATGAACATTGGCGGCGCCGATGGCGCGGGGATCGTCGCGATCGACAAGGCCACAGGCAAGACGCTGTGGAAGGCGCTCGATCACGAAGCTGGCTATTCGTCCCCCACCGCGGCCACGGTCGGCGGAGAGCGGCACGCGCTGTTTTTCACCCGGCAGGGCCTTGTCGACGCCGATCCGGCGTCGGGCCGGGTCCGCTTCCAGCACCGCTGGCGGGCGCGAATGCAGGCTTCGGTCAACGCGGCGACGCCTCTCGTTTCGGGAAGCCAGGTGTTCATCACCACAAGCTACGACACCGGCGCAGCGTTGCTCGATCTGCGGGGCGGTTCGCCAAAGGTAGTCTGGTCGGGCGACGATTCGATCTCCAGCCATTACGCCACACCGGTGCTCCACGACGGCCATCTGTATGGATTCCACGGGCGGCAGGAGACCGGGCAGTCGCTGCGCTGCATCGAGTGGGCCACCGGAAAGGTGCGGTGGAATGTGGACGGGATGAAGGCGGGAACGGTCACGCTGGCCGGGAACCGGCTGCTCGTGCTGGCCGAAGGAGGGGAACTGACCGTAGCGCCCGCCAGCCCGGAGGGGTTCAAGCCGATTCGCAAGGTTCGGGTGGCGGACTCGGTGGTACGAGCCTACCCCGCGTTGGCGGGTGGAAGGCTGTTCGTACGAGCCGAAGGCAGCTTGGCATCACACCGTACCGACTAGTACCAAATATTCCTCCGTCCCCTTTTGGCGGGTGGCCGCTCATTTGATATCCTTGACCTGCGGTTGCATTCCACTTGAGGTGCTTGCAAAAGTGTTTTAGGGATGTGGAAATCATTATTGACAAAGGGCGGCCAATGAAGGACGATTCGATTGGGCCTGTCGAGAGATGGATGAGACACCCACGCTGGATCGGAAAATGGACCACGCACTATTC
>SYLY01000357.1 GCA_005808475.1 Acidobacteriota bacterium | reverse complement strand
GGCCGCGCCGCTGCGGCTGGTTCGACGTTCCTTTGCTCAAGTACACGGCGGCGGTGAATGGCTTCGACAGCCTGATCGTCACCAAGCTCGACGTGCTGGACGAGATCGAGGAGATCCGCGTCTGCGTCGCGTATGAGCTGGATGGCCAAATGATCGACGAGATGCCCCCGCGGGTGGAGGATCTGGAACGCGTCGTGGCGGTGTACGAATCGGTGCCGGGGTGGATGTCCTCGACGCACGGCGCCACGCGATATCAGGATCTGCCTTTGGCCGCCAAGAACTACGTCAGCTTCCTCCAGGAACGGACCGGCGTCGAAGTGGGTTGCGTCTCTACCGGGCCGGAGCGGAATCAGACAATGGTGTTGAGAGGCACTCGCCTCGAACATCTCATCTCATAGTTCGCCCTTGGGGGGCTGATTCATGAACGTTCTCGTTGCCGGCGGCGCCGGCTACATCGGCAGCCATACGTGCAAGGCGCTGGCGGCGGCCGGACACACGCCGGTGGTGTTCGACAGCTTGGAGAAGGGCCACCGCGAGTCGGTGAAGTGGGGCGCGCTCATCGAAGCCGATCTCGGCGATCGCGACGCGTTGCGGCGGGCGTTTGCCGGAGGCGAGATCGGCGGTGTGATCCACTTCGCGGCCTACATCGCGGTCGGCGAGTCCATGAAGCAGCCGGTGCGCTATTTCCGGAACAGTGTCGCCAACACGCTCAACCTGCTCGAGGCGATGGTGGAAGCGGGCGTGGACCGCATCGTGTTCTCGTCCACCGACGCCGTTTACGGCGATCCCGAACGCGTGCCCATCCCCGAGGATCACCCCTACCGCCCGGTCAGCGTCTACGGCGAATCGAAGCTGATGGTGGAGCGTCTGCTCGAGTGGTTCGGCGTCTGCCACGGGATCGCGTCGGCCCGCCTGCGCTATTTCAATGCCGCCGGCGCCGATCCGGAAGGGGAAGCGGGCGAGGATCACGAGCCGGAGACGCACCTGATCCCGCTGGCGTTGGCCGCCGCGGCCGGCCGCATCCCGCATCTCGAGATGTTCGGGACGGACTGGCCCACGCCGGACGGCACGCCGATTCGAGACTACATCCACGTGACGGACTTGGCGGACGCGCATGTCCGCGCGATGCGGCGGCTCGTCGAGACGCGGGAGAGCTTCACCGCCAATCTCGGAACCGGGACCGGCCACACCGTGCGCGAAGTTCTTCGCGCGGTGGAGCGTGCGACGGGGCGGCCCGTGCCGGTGATCGAGAAGCCGCGCCGCGACGGGGATGCGATTTCGTTGGTGGCGGACGCAGCGCGGGCGCGGGATTTGCTGGGCTGGTCGCCGCGGCACTCGTCGTTGGACGAGATCGCGGAGACCGCGTGGCGCTGGTACAACCGGACGCACTGAGCGGCGAGCGTCCGCGACAGTCACGCGGAAGATGGCCAGTTCACGCTAACTGCCAGATCCCTTCCCGGTGAGATCTCCGAAACCGTCCCCGCCCGGTTCGCGTCCCGGTTCTGTGCCTCCTCGTTCGCCCCGTCCGCTATCGATACCCGATCCCCACGTTTGTCAACGGGTGGCGCGCCGAACTATGCTGGAGTATCGGGTCATGATCGCACTACCTCTCTCTTTGCTCGCAATTCCGGCGCTCGCGCTCGCCGCATCCGATGATGCCGCGCGGATCGACCGCGCCAAACGGCTGCTCGACGCGGTCGAACTACGCTTCGAGCCGGTGGACCAGCCCTCGCCGGACGGCGCGCTCTACCGGGGCCGCTTCGGCGACCACCCGGTCGCGTTCCGCCGCAATGACGCCTCCCTGACGCTGGGCAGCGCCACTGTGCGGCTGCGCGCGTTGGGAGCCGCGACGTCGCCGGTTGTCGAAGGCTTGGGGCGGCACGCCGCCAAGTCGGGCTACTTCTTCGGGAAACGGGAGTCCGCCTGGCGCGCCAACACGCCGCAATTCTCCTCGGTGCGATACCGCGAGATCTACCCGGGCATCGATCTCGTCTACCGGCCGGCGGGCAAGCGCCTGGAGTACGACTTCGTCGTCGCGCCCGGCTCGTCGCCGGAGACGATCCGGGTCGAGTTCGCGGGAGCGGCGTCGGTTCGTCTGGACGCGGACGGCAACCTGTCGGTCGTCGCGGGCGGCGCCGAACTCCGGCAGCCGAAGCCATTCATCTACCAGGACACCCCGGAAGGCAAGCGGCGCGTGGACGGCGGCTACCGGCTGCTCGGAGCTAATTCGGTCGCGTTCGAAGTCGCGTCGTACGACCGGACGCAGCCACTGGTGATCGACCCGATCATTGTTCGCGCCAGCTACTTCGGCGGCGGCAACGTGGACGTGGCTCGCGCGGCGGCGTTCGATGGCCGCGGCCGCCTCTGGGTGACCGGCTACACCACGTCGCAGGACATGCCCGTTGGCGGTGAACCCTTCCGCGACGTTCGAGCGGGCAACAAGGACGTGTTCGTCGCGGTGTTCAACCCGCTGCTGAACGGCCCCAACGCGCTGTTGTACTCGAGCTATTTCGGCGGATCCGGCGAGGAAGAGGGCCGTGCCATCGCGATCGATCCGGCGGGTACGGCGCACATCACCGGCTTCACCTCGTCCACCGACTATCCAGCGCGCGTCGGCTACCAGGATGTCAACGGCGGCGATCGCGACGTGTTCGTGACCCAGGTGAATCTGGACACGCGCGGCGACGCCTCGCTGTGGTACTCCACCTACTTCGGCGGACCCAAGCAGGACGTCGGGAACGCGATCGCCGTCAGCTCCGACGGGCGCGTCTTCGTCGTCGGTTACTCGGACTCGGTCGAGTTCCCCCTGCTCGGCGGCCCCATGCAGACGTCGGTGCGCGGCGGATTCGACGCGTTCCTCATCGAACTGCAGCCGGGCCTGCAAGGCAGGGCCTCCGGCATCTACTCCACATACCTCGGCGGCGGATCCACCGACATCGGCACCGGCGTCGCGATCGGGACCAACAACCGGATCTACATGAGCGGTTACACCATGTCCGGGGATTTCCCCATCGCCGGGTCTTCCTACCAGGACGTGTACAAGGGCCAAGGCGACGTGTTCCTGACGCGCGTGAATCGCGACCGTCCCGGGCTGGACGCGCTCGACTACTCCACCTACATCGGAGGCGCCGATCTCGACCAGGCCTACGCGCTCGCGATCGACGCAACGGGCCGTCTCTACTTGGCGGGCGTTACCTTCTCCTCCGATTTCCCCTTGTCGCCCAACGCCTACCAGACCAAGTACTCGAACGAGGGCGACGCCTTCGTTTTGCGCTTCGACACCACGCTTCCCCGAGGCCAGCAGTTGACCTATTCGACCTTCGCCGGCGGGAATCGCACCGACGTCGCCTACGGATTGGTGGTGGACGCCCAGGGCCGGATCGTCATTACCGGGTACACGTTCTCCGGCGACTATCCCACCAACGGAGACGACATCCAGCGCGATCTACAAGGCGGGTTCGACGCCTTTATCTCGTGGTTCGACCCGGCGCTTCCCGCCGCCCAGGGGCTCGCCTGCTCGACCTTCGTCGGCGGTGAGGCCACCGATGCGGGCTTCGGAGTGGCGCTCGACGCTACGGGCAATCCGTTCGTCGTCGGAACCACCACTTCGCGGGACTTCGGCGTGCCGGAAGGGTCGCTGCAGCAATCGTTGGCGTCCTTCACCGACGGCTTCATCGCTCGCATCACCACTTGCGCGCGGCGGCCCTGAGCGGCCAGCGTTCGCGCTTAGACTAGCAGCCCGTGGTGCAAGTAGCATGAGTCGCGTTGCGAGCGCCGCCGCGCCGAATCCGAGGCGCGGCGTCGTAGTCGATGCGGGACATCTCCGAGGAGCCGCAACGAAGGAAGCGGCCCGGCGCCGCCGCAACCCACTGGACGCATTGGACTTGCAACGCAGGCTCCGCGCATTGGCGTTTGCCGCCCATGGCCGCCGCCGCAGCCATATCATGGTTGCGCGCGGCCATGCTACTTGCACCACGGGCTGCTAGGCGAAGAACTCCCGCAGCAGATCGAATTCCGCGTCGAAGGCGCGCGACACCGCTTCCGCGCGCGCGCCCAACCCCGCGGCCGCCAGCGTGTCGATCGAATCGCCGGGCGTGGCGCGATGCCATTCCTGCGCCAGAACGCCCCGTTGCTCCACCGCGACATCCGCCGAGTGCAGTACTTCGGTTAGAGTACCCCCGCCGAGACCGCACTGGTGATGTCCGCGTACCGCTTCCAGCACCGGGGCAGGAAGCCGCCAGACCTCGCACATCTCCGCCGACAGAGCCGCGTGATCGGTGTCGAACATCCCGCGCTCGGCCTCGACCAGCGATCCTGACGATTCCTCGTACCGGGCCCTCAGCCGCGGCATGTCTTCCGAAAGCCCCATCGCGATCAACAGCATGCCGCAGTTCTGCAATAGCGACGCGGCGAACGCGCCTTCCGCCGCCGGGGTATCCAACTCGGCGGCGATCATGTCGGCCAGTACCGCCGCCGCGACCGCGTGCAGATTGAACCGCGACGGCGACCAGCCCGCCGCCCAGCGCTCCTGGTTCCACATTCGCGCCACGGACATGCTCATGGTCACGTTGCGCAGCTTACCGAGTCCGAGGATGGACACCGCGTGGCGAACCGAACTGATCGTGCCACGCCGGGCATAGGCAGCCGAGTTCACAAGCCGCAGGACATTCCCCGCGAGCACCGTGTCTTTCTCGATCAGGTCTCCCAGTTGCGCGAACGAAACGTCGTCGTTCGACAGGGATCCCATCAGTCTGGTCAGGATGGGCGAGAACGGCGGCAGCTTGCTCATCGCTTGCATCGCGGTTTGGTGTGGGGGAAAAGCCGTGGGTGTCACCACAGTCCTCTTCGGCCCCCCGCGCCCATACGATAAAGAAATTCCATGGGCGATGCGACTCGCTCCGCTGGAATGATGGCGGACGGAACGGCTACTAAGGCGGCGGAGCGTAGCGCGGACCGTCAAAAGATGCCGTGCTCGAGCCGCCCCAGCACCCTGAAGACTACGGCACGCCCTTCAGGGGTGGCCAGCAAGGACACGGGTGTGGCGTATTCTAACGCGCGCACCGGAGTTCCCATCCAGCGCATCGCCTCGTTCGTGTCGCCGATGACTTCCACGGCGCGGAGAACGACTGCATCCTCAATCAAGACCGAACCCGCCTCCATCGCGTCGCTCACGTTGGCCATTCGCCTCATCATACCGCCGGCGAGCCGAGGGCGCATTCCATACGATAATGGAATTCTATGGGCGATGTGTCCGGGGGATCTCCGGCCATCCGCGTGCGGGAACTGCGCAAGATTTACGGGAGCAAAGCCGCCGTGGACGGCGTGTCATTCGACGTGCCTCGCGGCTGCTTCTTCGGATTCCTCGGGCCGAACGGAGCCGGCAAGACAACCACCATCCGCATGTTGATGGGCCTCGCTCCGCCCACCTCCGGCGCCATCGAACTCCTCGGCCTCCCCATGCCCCAAGCCGCCGTCGAGATCAAATCCCAGATCGGCCTCGTCCCCGACGAGTCCCTCCTGTTCGACCACCTCACCGGCGGCGAGTTCATCGAATTCGTCGGCCGCATGTACGGGCTCCAACGCTCCGCCGCGCGCGACCGCGGACGCGAACTCCTCGCCCTGTTCGAACTCGATCAACATCCCCGCAAGCTCATTCACGAATATTCGAAAGGCATGCGCAAGCGAGTCGCCATGGCCGCCGCGCTCATCCATCGTCCCAAACTGTTCCTGATGGATGAACCCTTCGAAGGCGTCGACGCAGTGGGAGCCCGCCTCATGAAGGAAATCCTGCTCGAGCAAGTTTCGCGCGGAGCCACCATCTTCCTCACCTCGCACGTGCTCGAAGTCGTCGAACGCCTCTGCACTCGCGTGGCGATCATCGCCGAGGGCCGCCTCGTCGCCGATTCCGACATGGCCGCACTACGCGCCAGTTCGGAGACGCTCGAGGATGTCTTCGTGCGCCTGGTGGGAGCCGAGCGGCCTGCCGAATCGCTCGGCTGGCTCTAGCCGATGCTCCCCCACGTTCGTGCGATCCTCTGGGCGCAGTTCCGCACGCTCTTCAATTTCTACTCGCGCGGCGCCGGTGGACCCGTCGCCGTCACCGTCGTCATGTCCGCCGCCTGGTACGGCATGGTCCTGTTCGGAGCCTGGACGCTCGCCGTCCTGCTTTCCTCCAACGAACGTCTGGCCCTCGTCAAGGACTCCGCTTCCCAAGGAGTCTTCTTCACCTTCCTCTACTGGCAGATCGTACCGCTGTTCCTCGGCGCCGCCGGAGCCTCCATCGATCTCAAGCGGCTCGTCGTCTACCCCGTCACGCACCGCGAACTGTTCGTGTTGGAAGTCCTGCTCCGGTTCACCACCGGCATCGAGGTCCTGGTGCTCATGGCCGGAGCCGCCGCCGGAATCGCCGCCAATCCCAAGATGCCCTGGTGGGCCGCCGCCGGATTCCTGCCCTGGACCGCCTTCAACCTCTTCCTCGCCGTCGGACTCCGCGATCTGCTCTCCCGCCTGCTCGCCCGCCGCCGAACCCGCGAGGTCTTCACGCTGCTCATGGTGCTGCTCGCCGGAGCTCCCCAACTGGTCGCCATCTGGAGCCCGCCCGAACACCTGCGCGGCGTCCTCGACTCGCTCTCGTTCGACTGGCTGCCGTGGACCCTCACCGCCGGACTCATCCTCGGCGAGCGCGCCCGCAACGCCCTGCCTCTGCTCCTGTGGACCGCCGCCGCCTTCGCCTTCGGATGGTCGCAATTCCGCCGCAACCTGCGGTTCGACGCCGATGCCGCCCGCTCGAGCGCCGCCCTTCCCTCCCGCGGCGACAACCTCATCGAGCGCTTCTACACTCTGCCCTCCCGGCTGCTGTCCGATCCGCTCGGCGCGATGGTGGAGAAGGAACTCCGTTTCCTCAGCCGCGCCCCGCGATTCCGCCTGGTCTTCATCATGGGCTTCTCTTTCGGCCTGTTGATCTGGCTGCCCATGGCGTTCCGCGGCGGCCGCGACGCCACCGGATTCTTCTCGCAGCACTATCTCACCCTGGTTACTTTCTACGCCCTCCTGCTGCTCGGCGAGGTGCTGTTCTGGAACGTGTTCGGCTTCGATCGCGGCGCCGCGCAGATCTACTACCTGTTGCCTGTTCCCTTCCACCACGCGTTGATCGGCAAGAACCTGGCCGCCGTGTGCTTCGTCGTGTTGGAGGTCCTGCTCCTGGTTGCCGTCTGCGCTCTGCTCGGAATGCCGCTCGGCGTCCGCCGTCTGAGCGAGGCGTCGGCGGTGGCGCTGGTGATGACTGCGTATCTGCTGGCGGCCGGGAACCTGGCGTCCACGCACTATCCCCGGCCGATCAATCCGTCGCAGTCCTGGCGGTCGTCCTCCGCCGGGCGGATCCAGGCGCTGTTCATCGTCGTCTATCCGATGCTCGCCTTTCCGATCGGACTCGCTTTCGTGGCGCGGTGGACCTTCGAATCGGAACTGGTCTTCTGGGCCATGCTCGCGTTCGCCGCCGCGCTCGGAGCCCTGATCTACTGGATCGCGCTCGAATCCTCGGTAACCGCCGCCGAACGCAACCGCGAGACCATTGTCACCGCGCTTTCAGCCGGTGACGGTCCGGTTACTGGCTGAGCGCCACCCGGAATCCCACGAAAAAGTCCTTGAAATCCGGCGGGTGGGAATTGCGGTAGTTGACCTTCAGGAAGCCGTCGTCGTTCGACCATGAGCCGCCCCGAATCGCCTTGAACAGCTTCAACTCCTCCTCCACCGGTCGGCCGTTGAACGTCGGCACGTACCAGTCGTCCACCCACTGCCAGACGTTGCCCGCCATGCCGAACAGCCCATACGAATTCGCTTCGCCGTAGTCCACCGGCTGCAGCGTCTGGACGCCCGCCCACTTGCCGCCGTACCACGCTTTCTTCTTGTCGACCGCGTCTCCCCACGGATACTGCTTGCCCTTCAAGCCGCCGCGCGCCGCGATCTCCCACTCCTCCTCGGTCGGAAGCCGGTACGGTTTGCCCGTCTTCTTCGCCAGCCATGAACAGTAGGCCACCGCGTCTTTCCACGATACGTTCACCACCGGCTGCCGCGCGATCTCCGGTGGAAACTCGCGGCCGTTCCACAGCCGGTGATCGCCGCCCAGCGAATTCCGTTCCGGCGGCGCGTATCCCGCCTCGTCGACGAACCGCTTGTACTCCTCGTTGGTCACGCACGTCTTGGCCATGCGGAACGCCGCGACGTTCTCCTTGTGAGTCTCATCGTGGCTCACGCGGTCGCCGACGGTGCACTTCTGCGCCGGGATCGCCGCCGTCTCCGGCTCACGCGCCATCAGCAGCGCGGCCGCCGCCAGGCTAAGCGAGAGCTTCCGCAACCGGCTTTCCTCCGTTGACCACCGCGATCGGCCTGCCCTCCGGCGTGTGATTCACGCGATGGATATCCACTCCCAGCGTCGAGAAGATGGTCGCCGAGAAGTCTTCCACCGTGATCGGACGATCGGTGACTTCGGCCGCGTGCTTGTCGGTCGCGCCCACGATCAGTCCCTTCTTCACGCCGCCGCCGGCCAGCACCGCGCTGAACGCCTTCGGCCAATGATCGCGCCCGGCCTGCTTGTTGACTTTCGGAGTCCGCCCGAACTCGCCCACCTGCACCACCAGCGTATCGTCCAGCATCCCGCGATCGTGCAGATCCGCCACCAGCGCCGCGTAGCCCTGATCCATCGGTGGCAGGAGCTTCGTTCGCAACGACGCGAAGTTGTTCGCGTGCGTATCCCAGCCGCCCATCCACACGCTGACCGCCTTCACGCCGTTTTCCACCAGCCGCCGCGCCAGCAGCAGTCCCTGCCCCACCGGCGTGTGCCCGTATGCGTCGCGAGTCTTGGCCGGCTCCAACGCGATATCGAACGCCTTCAGCACCTTGTCCGAAAACACCATGTTGTAGGCTTGCTCGAGCGCGGGCGAGTAGGAGTTGAGCTTTGCTTCGGAATCCACGTGACGCCACGCCGAGTTGAACTCTTGCAGGATCTCCCGCCGCCGCCCTAGCCGTTCGAGCGTCACGCCTTGCGGAGGCAGCAGGTCGCGCACCTTGTAGTTCTTCTCCGAAGGATCGCCGGCCATGAACGGATCGAACTGCGGTCCCAGGAACCCGCCGCCGAACCCGCGCTCGAGCGGTTTCAACACGCCCACGTACGGCGGCATGTCGCCTTTGAACGCTTTCTCCTTCACGTACACCGAACCGAACGACGCGAAGTCCATGTTCGGAATCGGCAGCACGCCCGTCTGCAGATACCGGCTCGACCGTTCGTGGCTGCCCAGGTCCACCGACGTGAGCGACCGCAGAATGCAAAGCTTGTCCGCTACCTTGGCCGTGTGTGGCAGCAGATCGCACACCTGCAAGCCGTCCAGCTTGGTCGAGATCGGCTTGAACTCGCCGCGAATGTCGGACGGCGCTTCGGGCTTCATATCGTACATGTCCATCTGCGGCGCGCCGCCGCCCAGCCACAAGAAGATGAGACTCTTGCTCGATCCCTTCTTTTGCGCATGCAGGAACTGGGGCAATGAGACCCCTCCGAACCCCAGCGCGCCCAGCTTCAAAAAGTCGCGCCGCGCGACGCCATCGCAGTTTCGTTGAAAGTTCATGGATCGGTTCCCGGTGAGATCAGAATATTGCAACGGAGGGCCGGAGTCAAATCGGCCCCCTTAGCCTGCGGCGTTGGTCGGCGTCTTGGCATCCCAGTCGACCTGGAGTTCGGGCTCCATCGGATCGACGATCGGGAGCGGCGCTACTCCCGCCTCACGCGCGAGATCGTCCATGTCGAGGTGGGTGGTCAGGTCCTGGAGGAGGATGTCGCCTTTCGCCATATAGCGGAGACCCAAGTTGAGCGGCTCGGGGTATTGGTCCCAGTTCCGCGCGGCTTGGGTGAGGGACTCGGTTTCGTCGGAGACGCGGGCGAGGTGGCGGGCCAGAGCCGGCCACAGCGGGTCGCCTTGAAAGGTGTCCAGACGGCGATGGAGTTCGGGGCTGTTGGGCTGTTCGTCAAGCGAGGCTCGGCAGGCGGTGGACAAGAGTGTAACCGCACGCGGCAGACTATCTATCGGCCTGAGGCTCGCGAAATGGACTCGAGCGCCGGCGCACCCGATCGACGCCATTTCGAGCGTCGCGAAGTCGATCACGCCGGGCGCGGAGGGATCCAAGCCCCACTCCCGCGCAACGTCTCGCCCAAAGTCCCGCTCAACGTACCGCGCAACGTACTGCGCAAAGTCCTTCGGAACCTCCCGCGCAAAGTCCCACGCAACGTGCCCCGCAAAGTCCCGCGCAAAGTACCGCGCAACGTCCTCGTTCCCCTCATTTCGCGCGAACGCCGAACATACCAACGTACGTTCGGCGTTCGCGCTCATGAGGCTCGCCGCGCCTTGCAGGCGCAACGAGACGAGACGCCTCTGGGACGGCCACAGCGAGAGAAGCGCCAGTTCCTCGGGGACCTCCGGCCATGCCGGGCATCCCCCCTGCCACAGCCTACCGAACGCCACGGCCGGCGGTGCGGCAATGCGCTCGAGCGAGTCCAGCATCACGGCACATATCGGACCACGAGCCGGGACCGCAAGCCTCGCCTCGCCGGCCCACTGCTCCGCGCGCAGCCACTCGATCCAGTTCCACCGCGCCGCGCCACTCATGGCCCCTTCGATCGCCTCGCGGCGCTTACCCTGCTGATCGGACGCGGCCGCCCACGCCTGCGCGCAACGCTCCGTGTTGCTGTCCCACGAGCCCCGCAGCCTCTCCATCGCCCCGTCGAGCCATCGACTGAATCGATCCTCCGATCCCACGCCGTCCGCCATCACGCAGCCGGTTAGCCAGACTCCGTCCGCGGATGCCTCGCATTCCGTGAAGACAGGCTCCACGGCAGCCTGCACGTTATCCCATTGGATCGCGGCCCAGAGCCGCAGCGTCTCCCACCAGTTCGCCTTCCCGGCCCATTCCACGAACCGCTTCGGTTCGGAAGTCAGATGGGAGTAGACATGCCGGGCCGCCAGGAACTCCTGAAAACTCAGGTGCGTGAAGCTCATCCGGCCGTCGGAACGATCCGACATCAATCCGCACGGTCCGGTCAGCCATCGCAGGAAGTCGTCCCTCTTCTCCTCGGGGACCTGATCGCGCGGCACGAGCGGCTTCAGGTCGGACGCCGCCATCTCGATGTGGTCCTTCCGCCCCGCCTTGTCCAACGACTTCATCGCGAACGCCAACCCGGCGGCCGCGCGGAGGCGGTCCTCGGGATCGTCCGGCCGCCACGTGCTCAGCGGATCCTTCGCACCGCCCTCCTCGCGCCGTAGCGTGTTGAGCAGCCCGCGAACCACCACGTCATACAGCTTGTGGCGCTTGTCCGGCAGCGGATTGCTCCGGCTGATCACCAGCATCATCGTCGCCATCAGCGGATTCCGCGCCAGCGTCCGCGCGCCGTCGGACCTCGCGAGCGCCTCGCGGAACCGGTTCTCGTACTCCTCCCGATGCGGGTCGTCCCCGTAGCAGACCCGCCAGAAATCCGCCGAAAAGCGGGCGATCTCCGCGTCGTTCAACGGTTGGAACCGGAGCGTGGCGAACCGGTCGTGACTGGACGGCGGTGTCTGGCCATACGGACGGCTGGTAACCACGGTGAGGACTCGGCGAAAGCTGGCGAGGAACCCGATCAGCAGTTGGCGGAACGTGCCACCAAGGTCGCCGAGTTCATCCCAACCATCCACCAGCAGCACCGGCCTCGGACCATTCGGCTCGCTGAGCGCCTCCGCGAGCCCGGCGGCGGGGCACCTCCCTCCGATCACCTCATCGAGGAACCCCTCGAATTTCGGGTAACTCCCCTTCAGGGAGCGCAGTTCCACCAGGATCGGAAACACATCGTCGCGCTGGATCAGTTGGTGGAACGTGTGGCGCATCCAGGTGGTATTACCGCTGCCGGCCGCGCCCTGGAGGACCAGGCCTCGCTTCAGTGCGAGGACATCGTCCGCACCCAGCGGCTCGCCGAGATCCGTCTCGGTGGGATCGTCATTCTGGTGGACCCGCGGCGGCTGGAAGATGTCGCTGAGCCCGGCGTTGATAATGCGGTCGCCCGGTGCCTGCGAGACTCCCACTTTCGCCAGATCCCACGCGGGCGCGACGCCGAAGCGGGCCCGGTATTCGGCGAAGTCGAAGCCCTTCTTCTTCGGAAGCGGAGACTCTTCCGGCGTCCACTGCCGGATCGCCTCTGTCAGGTGGTCGCGCAGTGTCCGCTCAAGGCTCGCGTCGTCGAAATAGTGCCGCGAAACCCCTCGCCCTTCGAGGCCGTCGTGGAACTCCCTCAGGCGGTTCTCCTTATCCCGGGCCTCCTTGCCCCACTGTCGCTGAGGAGACTTGTGGAAATAGACGAACAGGATCGGATTGCCCGCTGTCTTCCGCGCTTCCAGCGCCTGCTCGAACTCGTGCTCTGAGCCCGTTCGCCCCTCTAGCCGCGAATCGGGCATACCGAGCCTTGACGCGAAGAAATTGACGAACAAGTCGGCTTCGCCGACATTCAGCACCTTGTCAATGATCCCCTGCGTCCCGATCGGGTGGAAATCGGGATGCGCATCCTGATCCCAGCGATAGAGGCGCATGAGAAGCTGACCGAACTTCTCCGCGACGCTGGGATTCAACTCCAGGATCACCTTCTCCAGGATATCGACGTACTGCTTACAGTCGCCCGGAAACCCCACCACCACTCGTTTGACGATCACTTACTGCCCCGTGACCACCCACACCGGATCGAACCGCGCCCAGCGGATATCCCGCCCGCCGTCGGCTCTCTGCCGCTGCCACACCGCCACCAGCTTCCCATCCTTCGCCTGCGTGATCCCGGGATACGACGCCTGTAACCCCTCCTCGCCCCGGTCGAGAATCCGCGCCGGACCCCACGTCCGCCCGCCATCCCGCGACGCCGCCACCGACAGCGGGAATCGCGTCACCGGAGAATGATTCCACACCGCCACGATTGTCGCCGATCCCTCCACGCGCCACAGCGCCGTGGGCGTATTGTGCCCCACGAGCGGCCCCGGCTTGGGCGCGGACCACGTCGCGCCCTTGTCCGCGCTCCGGCTCTCCCAATGCCGCGACGTCCCCGACCGCAGATACATCAGAATCTCCCCGCTCTCGAGCTCCACCACCGACGGCTCGCACAACCCGTTGGTCGAGTTCGGCGTCACCTTCGGCTGGAACGTGGTGATGTCGCCGTGCAGCGTCCATTGGAACCCGTCGCGCGAAAGCAGCGCGCCGGTGGAAAGCACCATCTAGCCCTCGGTCCGCGCGTTCATGCCCCGCTCGGGCCACTGGTCCCACGAGATGCCCATCAGATAACTCCCATCGGAGAGCCGCAGCGCGTTGTGCGTCTTACCCGGCATATACTGCCGAGTCAGCGGAATCTCCTTCGGCGCGGACCAGGTGGCCCCGTTGTCGCCGCTGCGCACCACGATCGTGGCGGTCCTCCGGATCGTGTTCGGCGCGTCGGTCCGCGTGCCGTACACGAACACCGCGTTGCCGTCGACCAGCATGTTCGCGTCGCCATCGTTCATCGCCGGATCGTCGATCAGCAGCACCGGCGCGGACCAAGTCCGTCCATGGTCCGCCGAAAAAGCCCCGTAAATCTTCCCGTTCGCCGCCGCGTCCTTGGAGTACACCCCGAACGTGCACAGCAGCCGGCCGTCGCCCAGCCGCGCCACCTGCGGGATCGTGTTCCGGTGGAACGCCCCGCCATCGGACGCCTTGACCACCCCGCTTTCCACTTGCCCGAACAGCGGCGCCGCCGCCAGAAGAGCCATTGCCCGAACGTTCACGGCCGCACCTCCACATACTCCAGCGCCCATTCGCGCATGAACCGGACCCGCGCCGGATCCACCCGGTACAGCACGAACTCCGGATTATCCACCGACTTCAAGTAAGCCCGCAGCAGCGGATTGGCGTCCCAAATCGATTGCCGTTCCCCGCCCTCGATCACCGTCGCCGCCGCGCCCGTGATGCGCACCTGATCGTGGTCCTGCGTCGTGTAACACAACTCCACCAGCGGATTCGCCTCGATCTCGGCGGTCTTGTTCGAGGATCGCATCGATGCGATCCACACGGTGAATCCATCCGTACGGACGGGCGACACGGGCCGCACGCGCGGCTGCAATCCGTCCACCGTGGCCAGCACCGGGAACTTATCCTGGGCCACCACGGCAAGGGCGAGGACTCTGGCCTCCTCGGGCGTTGGGGTCGGCGGGAGCTTCATGAGAATCCAGCATACCGCCGAACGGCCCGCCTGGCGGCGATTCTGACGTCAGAATGTGTATCGAAATCCGAACTGCATCTCCCGCATGGTTCGCGCCGTCGTGATCCGCCCGAAGGTGGCTGGCTGCCGCGGGTCGTTGGCGGGAAAATTGAAGTTCGGGTGATTGGGGAAATTGAACGCTTCGAAACGGAACTCGAAGTTGTGACCCTCCCGGATCCGCGTGGTCTTGGTAAGTGAAAAGTCCCACTGCTTGAGCCCGGGCGTGGTCAACAGGTTGCGGCCGCTATTGCCGTACCGGTAGTTCAACTCCGGATTGGACACGTTGAAGGCGGTGATTTCCCAGAACTTGTCGGGCGACCGGTTGGTGGGAATCGGACTGATACCGGTGGCGTCGGGAACGTTCGGAGTGCCGATCTGGAGCGGGTCGCCGATCTGGCCGACATTGATCGGCGTGCCGTCGGACAACGTCACGATCGAGCCGAGCTGCCAGCCGCCCACCAGCCGGTTTACCGCGCCGCCGCTGGCCAGGAAACGCTTACCCTTGCCGAACGGCAGTTCGTACAACAGCGAAGTCACGAAACGGTGGCCGTTGTGGAATTGCGAGAGCGCATGTTCGCGCCGCAGATTGTAGTTGTCGGTGGCGAACTGGTTCTCGCCCGTGTTGTTACGCACGGAGCTGCCCTGGTCCATCGCCTTCGACCACGTGAACCCGGCGAGATAGGTGAGACCCTTGGCGAAACGCCGCGTCGCCTTCAGTCCGAGACCGTGGTAACCCGAATTCCCGTGGTTGTCCAGTGTCTGAATCAGCCCATACGCCGGGAACGGCGAGCGCTGCAGGAGTGTTCGCGCGTCGGTGGGTCCGGTTCGCAACACCGGCTGGTTCCACACCCGCAGCAATTCGAGTTTGTGGCCGCCGTTGCCGATGTAGCCCGCCTCCAGCACGGTGTCGGAGCCTAGCTGCCGCTGCACGTTCGCCACCCATTGCAACAGGTAGGGCGTCCGGCGATTGGTATTGTTGGCCAGCGTAAAAGTAGGTCCTTGACAAGGACCGCTCCAGTTCCGGCACTGGCCGCCTTCGTTCTTCCACGGATCGGTGAGGGTTGCGTTCGGAACCTCGGAGTCGGCGGTGAACTGCGACCGCCCGCCCACGTTGCGCGTCAGATCGAAGCGCGCCTCGACGATGTCCTGCACGTAGAACATGCCGAACCCGGTGCGCACAGTCCACTTCTCCGAAGGCCGGTAGGCCAGGCTGAGGCGCGGAGCGAAATCGTTATTGTCGATTCGCACGGTCTCGCGTCCGGCAATGTCGTCGCCAGAGGCGGTTGGATTGCCGTCGTGAAAGCGGAAGGGAAGCCCTTCGTGGAAATCGCCTTGGCCGGGCCGGAACAGGACCGGCACGCGAGCGCCCGGGACAAGCTTGCCCTCATGGACGCCGGAGTCGTGGATGAAGACGTTGATCAGGCCGCGGTACTTGTCGTGGTAGGGAGGAGTGCGCTCGTAACGTAGGCCCAGTTCAGCCGTCAGCTTCGGCGTGATCTTCCAGGTGTCCTGGAAGTAGAGCGAGAATACCGTGGCCCGAAATAGCCCATTGGAGAAAGCGCGGGCGCGCGTCGGCGTCGACGTTTCGCCAAGCAGGTAGTCGGCGAACGGATGGCCCGTGACGCCGCGCTGGGCCGGGTTCTGCGTCGCGTTGCCGCTGAAGCCGAAGCTGCCGCGGGTAAACGCGTTGCCGGTTTCGTTGTACCGGTCGCGCCGCAGTTCGCCGCCGAACCGGAACGAGTGATTGCCCCGGATGACGCTCAGGTTGTCGATCCACTGGAATATCGACGTCCGGCCGACAAACGGTCCATTGCCCTGCTCGCCGAAGCCGGTCAATCCTAGGCCGAGGCCGATCGACGGCGTGCCGTAGGAAAGTTCCACCGGCGACTGCAGCCCGATGATGCCGAGTTCCTTGGTCACGTCGCGCTTGAAGGCGTAGAAACGTTTCTGGTCGTTGTTGAACTGGGTCCAGCCAAAGCGGAACTCGTTCACGATGGTGGGGCTCAACGTGCGGATGTTGCTGGCCAGCACCTGCTTGGTCCGGGTGAGAATGTTGGCTTCCTGATCCTGAAACGAGGCGACCTCCTTGAAGTCTTCGTCGCTCCAGCTAAACCGCCCAAACCAAGTGGAATTGGCCTTCTGCAAGTAGTCCAGACGCTGGTTGTACTGCTCCCAGGTAACCGGCCGGTTTCGCTGACGCACGTGATTGCCGAGGATGTCGTCGCCCGCGCGCTGCGCCTTCGGATAAAACTCCAGCAGCTTCACCGACACCGGATTGAACCGGCTGGCCGGGATGGTGTTGTTGGGATATTGCAGGGCCGTGAGCGCGCGGATGTTGCCGGCGGCATCGGTGGCAAAGGTGCGCGTGGCGGGGTCGAAGATGGTTCGCCCCGAAGCCGAAAAGTCGCCGGCCCGCATCCGCTCCGGCGCCACGTTGTTCAAACCCTGTAGCGTCTTGGTCTCGCGCAGCGATTCGAAATTCGACAGGAAGAAAAGTTTGTCGCGAATCAACCGCCCGGTCAGCGCGAAGCCGAACTGATTGCGCAGAAACGGATTCTTCGCGCCGACCTGCCGGAACTCCTTGGCATCGAAGTTGTCGTTGCGCACGAAGGCGAACCCGGAGCCATGGTAGTCGTTCGTTCCCGCCTTGGTGGCTACGTTGATCTGCACCGTCCCCCGGCCGAACTCGGCCGAGTAGACACCGGTCTCGATCTTGAACTCCTGGAGCGCGTCGATCGACGGTTGCAGAGCGTACAGGTTGTAGCTCATATCCGTGTTCTCGAGGCCGTCGAGCGTGTAGTGGTTGAACTGGTTGCGCGAGCCTGCCACCGACAGTGACTTCTCGGTCCGGGTTCCTCCCTTGCGCGCCGCCGCCTCCCCGCCCGCTCCTTGTTCCGCCGACACATTCGGACTCAGCGCCACCATCTGCAAATAGTTGCGCCCGTTCAGCGGCAATTCCACGATCCGCCGGTTGTCGATCACCGTCCCCACCGTCGCGTTCTCGGCCGACAGAAGAGGCGTGCCGCCCCGCACTTCGATCGACTCCGATACGCTGCCCACCTCGATGGCGAAGTTCACACGAACCGTGTCGGCGACCTGCACCCGCACGTCACCCCGCGTCGCCGACTTGAAGCCCTCCTTCTGTACGCGCACCTCATAGACGCCGGGCGGAACGAACGGGATCGTGAAGTTGCCCGCCTCGTTGCTGTCCACCTTGCGAGCTTGGCTGGTGGCGGAGTTGACCAGCGTGACGTTGGCCGCGGCCACCGCCGAGCCAGTCGAGTCCGTGACCGTTCCGGTGATTTCACCGAGCGTCTGCGCCGAACCGCTCGCGGCCGAAGCGATCAGCGCGGTAAGCGCGAAAAGAGACTGACAGTAGCTACGCAAGTTCTGTACTCCTGGGGACGGAACGGTCCGTGCCGATTTTGAGCCCTTCCGGACCAAGAAAGTATACATCAACGGCCGCCGCGGTGCGTCCCCCCGATGGCATCCCCTCGCTCATCGCGGGAGAGTCGAACTGGAAACCGGCCCTCTCCGGCCGAGCTCCCCACCTCAGTCGCCGGACGGATCAGTCGCGGCGCGGACTGGCCGATACGCCGTTCCGCGATTTCGTGAAAAAAGTCGCAACTCGATTTCCCTTTTTATCAATGTTTTGCGAATGGACCCCTGCCCGGAGCCGCGGTCGTTTGGCCCCGGCCTTGCGGCACCCCCTTATGATCGTCTCCGTGGGGCCGTGCCGTGCATCGCTCCGGATCGGCCTCGGGCCGCGGTGATCGCGGTCCGCCAGGACAGGGAAGGAAAGGCGCTCCCGGTGGGGTTCGCTCACCGAGCCCGCTCGAGAACGAGCGGGCCAGCCGCTCCTCCCAGCATCTCCCAGGAGCCGCAACGAAGGAAGCGGCCCGGCGCCGCCGCGACACCGATGTTATGACGGAGCGGGGGTCCACCACTACTCGTCCGGGGGTATCAACCCCACGGCATGGAATCAGGCAGTCGACCAATTTGTCCGGGTCTGTCCGGGTTTGTCCGGGTTCGCAGGAGCGATTTTTGGATACATTTCCTTATTTATCAATCACATGACAAATCAAGCCAACCCGGACACCGAAAATCGTCCGTGTTTGTCCGGGTTGCGGGTGCCGGGCGACAGGAGCCACGGCGAAGGGGCTACTCTCCACCCCCAACAGAGGGCATCGCACCCGCGGGAAAACGAGTCGAGCACATCCACCGGACCGAAGTCGCCGGCGTGCCACAACTCGTCGCACTCGGCGAAGTAACTGAAGATCGCGTCGTCGAGATATCCGTGGCTGTCGGAGAGAGGCCGGCCCGTGCTCAACGGCTCTTCTCGCGACAGATGACCAACCCCTGGGGTGGCGAAAACCGGCGGATCCAGTCGCGGCGCGGACTGGCCGATACGCCGTTCCGCGATTTCGTGAAAAAGGTCGCAACTCGATTTCCCTTTTTATCAATGTTTTGCGAACGGACCCATGCCCGGCGCCGCGGTCGTTTGGCCCCGGCCTCTCCGGCGCCCCTTATGATCGTCTCCGTGGGCGGCGCCATGAATCGCGCCGGACCGGCCTCCGGCCGCGGGAGTGAACCACACCGGGTCACCGTTGCGCAGGAAGGCCTCCGCGAGAGACTGGCGTCCATTCGAGGCTTGACAAAGAAAGTGAGAACGAGTCATGAATATCCAATAACTGGACCGCGGTGATCGCGGTCCGCCAGGACAGGGAAGGAACGGCGCTCCCGGTGAGGTTCGCTCACCGAGCCCGCTCGAGGTCGAGCGGAGCCAGCCGCTCCTCCCAGGAGACGCGCCAGGGATACTCGCGCCGGCCCAAGTCCTCTTTGGCATTCCAATCCACACCGGCGGAGCGGTCGTTCCGAGGCCCACGCGAACCGATGCGGAGCGGGGGTCCACTCCGACTCATCCGGGGGTACCAACCCCTCGGCGTGGAATCAGGCAGTCGACCAACTTGTCCGGGTTTGTCCGGGTTTGTCCGGGTTCGCGGAAGCGATTTTTGGAGACATTTCCTTATTTATCAATCACATGACAAATCGGGCAACCCGGACACCGAAAATCGTCCGTGTTTGTCCGGGTTGCGGGCGCCGGGCAACAAGAGCTGCGGCGAAGGGGCTACTCTCCACCCCCAACAGAGGGCATCGCACCCGCAGGAGAACGAGTCCGCCCCCTTGGACCCAGTTCGATCGCCTCCATCGCGCTCAACTTCCCCGCCTCCACCGTGAAGCGGAGCATCGTCCGCATCGTGTGCCAGCCGTGATGGCCGCATGCGCCCGGGTTCAAGTGGATCAGGTCCAGCGGCGGATCCCGCATCACCTTGAGTATGTGCGAGTGCCCGCAAATGAACAGCCCCGGCCGCCGGCGCGCCAGTTCCGCTTTCACCCGCCGGTCGTAAGCCCCCGGGTAGCCGCCGATATGAGTCATATAGACGCTGAGCCCCTCGCAGGTCCACTGTAAGTCGCGATCCAGCTCCGCGCGGACCTCGGCGCCGTCGACATTACCCCAGACGCCGCGCACCGGTTTGAACGCCTTCAGCCGGTCGAGCACGTCCACCGGACCGAAGTCGCCGGCGTGCCACAACTCGTCGCACTCGGCGAAGTAACTGAAGATCGCGTCGTCGAGATATCCGTGGCTGTCGGAGAGGAGGCCGATCCGCATGGTCTTTCTCCATTATTGCCGGCCGGCGCCCGGCCGCCCGTACAATGAAGAGGTGTCCGAGAAAACCTACAACGACCCGCGCCTCGCGCTCAACCGGATCTATACCCGCACCGGCGACGGCGGCGATACCGGTCTCGTGGGCGGCCAACGGGTCCCGAAGGACAACCTCCGTATCGAATGCTACGGTACCGTGGACGAGTTGAACTCATTCGTCGGAATGGCGCGGTTCAGCACGCTGGACTCCCCCGTCCTGAACGAACTCGCCGCCATCCTCCTGCGCGTCCAGCACGAACTGTTCAACCTCGGCTCGATCCTGGCGACCCGCCCCGAGGACGTGCATCCCAAGCAGCCCCGCGTCACCGGAGCCGAAGTGGACCGCCTCGAACGCGAGATCGACCGCGCCAATCAGGACCTCGAAACCCTACGGTCGTTCGTCCTGCCGGGCGGAAGCCGCGTCAACACCGAACTCCACGCGGCCCGCACCGTGTGCCGGCGGGCCGAACGAGTCGCGGTCGCCCTGGCTCGCGAAGAAGCGGTGCCGGAAGACGCCATCCGCTACTTGAACCGCCTCAGCGACGCGCTGTTCGTCTGGAGCCGCTGGGCGAACTTCCTGCTCGAAATCCCCGAGGTGCTGTGGGAGCCCAACCGTGCCGCGTCGGCCGAAGCCGGCGGCTACTGAGCGGCCCCGGCAAGCTCCCGCGCGCCGTACCGGTTGCCGACGTAGGCCTCGAGAATCGCGATGAACTCCGGCACGATCCGGTCGCCTCGCAACGTGCACTTGAGCTTGCCATCCACGTAAACCGGCGCCACCGGCTCTTCGAACGTGCCCGGCAGCGAGATCCCGATGTTGGAGTGCTTCGACTCGCCGGGGCCGTTCACCACGCATCCCATCACCGCGACCTTCAACTCCTCCACGCCGGGATATTGCCCCTTCCACACTGGCATCTGGGTGCGCAGGTGGGTCTGGATGCGGTCCGCCATGTCCTGGAAGAACGTGCTCGTGGTGCGCCCGCAACCGGGACAGGCGGTCACCTGGGGCGTGAAGTGGCGAATCCCCAGCGACTGCAGGATCTGCTGGCACACCGTGACCTCCTCGGTGCGGTCGCCGTTGGGTAGCGGCGTGAGCGACGCGCGGATCGTATCGCCGATGCCTTCCTGGAGCAGGATCGCAAGCCCCGCCGTCGTCGCCACAATGCCTTTCGACCCGAGCCCTGCCTCGGTGAGCCCCACGTGCAGCGCATACTCGCACTGCGCCGCCAAGTCCCTGTAGACCGTCACCAGATCCTGCACGTTGCTGACCTTGGCGCTCAGCACGATCCGGTCCGGCGCAAGGCCGTAGCTCTCCGCCGCCTTCGCCGATAGCAGCGCGCTCGCGACGATCGCCTTCATCGTCACCGCTTGCGCGTCCAGCGGCTCCGCGGACCGGTTGTTCTCGTCCATCATCCGCGTCAGCAATTGCCCGTCGAGCGATCCCCAATTCACGCCGATGCGCACCGGCTTGCCGTACTCGATCGCGCACTCGATCATCGTGCGGAAGTTGTCGTCGTGCTTCTTGCCGATATTGACGTTGCCCGGATTGATCCGGTACTTCGCCAGCGCCCGCGCGCAGTCGGGATACTTGCGAAGCAGCAGGTGCCCGTTGTAGTGGAAGTCGCCCACCAGCGGCACGCGGCAGCCGAACATCGACAGTGTCTCCACGATCTTTGGAACGGCCCGCGCCGCCTCGTCGGTGTTCACCGTGACGCGCACCACCTCCGATCCAGCGTTGGCCAGAGCCATCGTCTGATTCACCGTCGCGGTCACGTCCGCCGTGTCGGTGTTCGTCATCGACTGCACCATCACCGGATGGCCGCCGCCGATCCTCACTCCACCGACATCGCACACGAGCGACTTGCGCCGCGGATTCGCCGCCATAGGCTTCCAGTTTACCAGCCGCCCCATGACGCCCATCGAAGAATTCGCGGATCAGCACCTGATCGAGCTCCGCCCGCTGATCCCCGCCAGACCACCATCCGGGAGATGCTGGCGTCCGACGGGTCCTTCGCACGAAGTCACCGTCTCCACGCTCGGCGAGATGAACAACAGGCGCGGGTCCGGCGCAAGCCATTTCCATTCGCCGGCTCTCTTACAAACCGCCCAAGGCGGCTAGTCCGCTCCGCGGCCCTCCAATCGCTCGATCGTCCGCGGGTCCGGCGCGCCGCCGAAGTACTTGCCGAGCGCCTCGCGGAACACGGCGTCCCCATCCGGTATAACTTCCGTCCGCAGGACATGGCCTGGGTGCCGTACCAGCCCGCGGCGCAGATGCAGGCGCTCCACCGCATCTTCCCGTGTAATAAAACCGAGCTCCTGGGCTCCCACGACGGCGAAAAAGTACATTCCGATATTGGTGATATTCGTGTAATCGCCGACCCAGGCGTCCTTCTCAGCCAGGGG
>SYLY01000356.1 GCA_005808475.1 Acidobacteriota bacterium | reverse complement strand
TGCTACGGCACTAGGCTAGGCCCCCATATCCGGCCACAGCATCGTTATCCCCCTGTTTCGCAAGCCCTGGAACGCCCAGCGTGACCGCTATCCAATTGACAGATCGCACTTTAGCCCGAAACGCAAAAGAGCCGCACCCAAGTCGAGGTCGCTGTCTCCTTCGGTCCGGCGGCCGAGGTCGCGCTTGACGACGGAGCGCACGTACTCGCCGGTGCTCGCGTGGCCCAGGGCTTTGGCGCGCTTCTGAACCTCTTCGAGGAGACCGGCGTCGAGGCGGATTTCCAGGCGCGCGGCGGACTTGACCAGCGGATTTCGGGGCATGCCATAGTGTACGGGAGTTGTACGGAGTGATGCAAGACGGTTCCGTACATGGAAGTGATTGCAAATGCTTATATAACTCGGCATGGACCGGCGTAGTGTACGGAACCCCTTTATGTTCCACTACCGGGTTTGCCCCGTCGAAAGTGACCGAGCCCCGTCTCGATCCGCCCATGCTCGGTGGCTACCAATGGGATACTTTAAGGATATGATCAGGCTACCTAATGGCTACGAATAGGGACCAAACAGGATACCGGAGCTTGACGGAAGTTCCGCAGCGCTGGTACGCTTCGGGAAAGCCATGGCGAAACCAGACCAGATGAGCGCACCGGCCACCATGTCGGGCCGGGTGATCGCTCGCCTGAACGACGTCGAGGCTTGGTTCCGGTCCGGCTACCGCACGCAAGAGGTGCTGGACTTGCTTGCGCGGGACGGAATCAAGCTGCACAAGGTCAAGTTCCGCCAATTGCTCGCGCGCTACGGGAAGTCGGAAAGCGCAGTCCGTCGCGCGATCGCCGCCGAGGCCGGATTGGCGACTCCGGAACCCGGTCCCAAGATCAAAGCGCCTCCCGCTCCATCCGTGTCGAGTGCCGTGAAGAGCAAGCCGAGGACGGCGGAGGTCTCCGCGTCCGGCAGCGACATCGCGGAGCAGTTGCGGCGGAAGGACGGCAACCGTGTCGAGTTCCGGCCCAACCCGGCCCCTCGCGATGAAGACCTTTACTGAAGTTCGCGCGAGGGAGTCTGCGTTAGAATCGAGGTGCATGGCGCACTTGATTGACTGGTCGGACTGTCCGGTACTCGAAAGCGTTCCAGGCAAAGTCAGCGGCGCCTGGGTGTTTCGAGGGACCCGAGTGCCCGTATCCGCTGTGCTCAAGAACCTGAAACATCTCAGCCTCGCGGAGTTGGTGGAGGAGTTTCCATCCCTGCGCCGGGAGGAGATCGAAACCGTACTCGAGTTCCTGGCTCGATCGTCCGAGCCGGTGTTCTCCGGCGAAGCGACGACCGCGATCATCGTCCATGCTCATTCTGCTCGATGAGGATTACACCAGCTCGATACGTAAATCACGGCCAACAGCGTGGGCCGCACGCGATAGGGTTTGCAGCGTCACCGAGGCATTACCGGGATCGAGAAGACGATCCAGCGCCGCGCGGCTTGTGTTCATGCGCCGCGCCATCTCTACCTTGCTGATTTTGTCCTTCTCCATCGCTTGCTGAACCTGCCAAGCCAGCGTCTCTTTCAGTACGACCGCGCGAGTCTCTTCGAGTACGCCATCCTCTTTCAGGAAGTCGTCCAGCGACGAGCCGATATGCTTGTTGCGCTTCTTCATTTCGTAACCTCTTTCATTCTCCGTTTCGCCAGGGCCAGGTCATCCGCGGGCGTTTTCCGCGTCTTCTTGATGAACCCGTGCAGCACGACGAGCATCTCATCGTGAAAGCACAGGATGAGCCGGGCTATTCGCTGGCTCGGAAGCGCCGAGCGCACTTCCCAAAGACCATCTTTCAGACTTCCCACCAATGGTCTCCCAATCGGCCAGCCGAACTGCACCCGCATGAGATCGAGCCCGATAGCGTTCCGGTCGGCCTTATCGAGGCTGCGCAGCCAATCGAGCACCGGAGCCGTGCCCGCCTCCGTGCGGTAAAACCGGACCGGAATCTCCGGGTTGTGTTCCTTGCCCGTTGCGTCTCACAATCCAGTATGTACCAAACTTGATACACTGTCAACCTTGCCCATCCCGCCGCGAACCAGCCGCCAGCCGGAAACCAATTGATCACCACCCCGGTCACCACGGCGGTGGTAGCATGATCTTGTGATGTCTTTACCTCACCATCGAGACCGTCGCTTCCGTGAGATCCCCCCCGCCAGGACCAGAGCGTGATGGCGAAGACTCGACCGGCGGAAGCGGGCGCGGCTCACGCCGTGCATCTGATGCTGCAAGGCAAGGGAGGCGTCGGCAAGAGCACCTGCGCGGCGTTCCTCACACAGTACCTCCGCGACAAGGGCCGCCCGGTGCACGGACTCGACGCGGACCCGATGAATCACACCCTCGCCGCCTACAAGGGGCTGCCGGTGTCCAGCATCGACCTCATGGAGGACGGCGAGGTCAATCCAAAGCGGTTCGACGCCGTGATGGAGCGGCTCCTCGGCGAAGACAAGGACTTCGTGCTCGACACGGGAGCCTCCAGCTTCATCTCGCTCTGGAACTACGTACTCACCAACCAGGCGCTCGAACTCCTGCGGTCGAGCGGGCGCCGCGTGTACGTCCACACCATCATTGCTGGCGGCGGCGCTCAGATGGAGACGCTGTCGAACTTCAAGGCCCTGGCCGGAACCTTGGCGGACCGGGAACTCATCGTCTGGATCAACGAGCACGAGGCCAAGGTCGAGAAGGGCGGCATGAAGCTGTGGGACATGGCCGCGTTCAAGGAGAGCGCCGCCAAAGTCGCCGGAACCGTCCTGGTGGAAAGGCGGAATCCCCAGACCTTCGGGGCCGATCTGCGGAAGATGATCTCGGACCGGTTGACGTTCGCGGAAGCTCGGAATGGGAGCGGCTACAACATCATGGAGAAGCAGCGTCTCGGGCTGGTGTGGAAGGACCTCGCCGCGCAACTGGACGCGCTCGCGCTGGCATAGAGTCGCGCCATGGCCCACCACGACCAGCTCGATGAAATGGTCCGCTTGGTGGCCGCCGAGCATGGCATCGTGCTCGACCGCACGGACCCCTCGGCGATCATTCCGACGCTGGTGAAATTCGGGATCGAGCAGGGGGTCCGGCAAGTGACCGAGGATCAGGAGGCCCGGCGTGCGGAGTTGCGGCGGTTCATGCAGGACGCCCGGCAGGAGGCGGCGAAGGCGCTCGAAAAGGAGATGGCCGCCGCCGTGGAGCGCATCCGGTCGGAGTTGAAGCTCGACCTGGACCGGGCTGGCGCGAGCGCCGCGACGCTGGTGGCGAACGTCCAGCACGCGAACACGCGCCCGGTCCGCGTCTATTGGATGACGATGGGCCTCATCGCGGCGGGCGTCCTGCTGGCGATCGGATTCGGATTCGGCGTCGCGTTCGAACGGTATCCGCGATAGGATGAACACCATGCATCGAGGCGTGACCGGCATCGACTGGCTGACGTGCGAACTGATCGAGCAGATTCCGGGCAAGGTGTCGGGCCGTCCCATCGTTCGTGGCACGCGGATTCTTCCCGATGCGATCGTCAACAGCCATGAAGTTGGCGCAACCCTGGATGCGATCCAGGAAGACTTCCCCGCGCTGTCCATCGCGCAAATCGAGCGGCTGATCGAGTTCGCGCGCGCTGCCCGATGAGCTTGGTCCGGCTCGTTCTGTTCTGCTTGGGCCTCCGGTCTCTCGGCGGACCGGGCGTGTTGGCCTTCACGCTGGTCTGCGGCGGACTGATGGCCGCGCTGCTGTTCGGATCGATGGTCACGATGATCGCGCGGACTCGCGGGCCGGTCCGTCCGGCGATGGAACACCGGCGTCAACAGCAGGAGCCCGAGACCAGGGATTGGAACCGCGTGCGGGAGGAGCAATTACGCCAGTTGGGTCTGGACCGGCAAGGTAAGCGCCGGTAGCGCGGTGCGTTGACCGGATTGAAATGGTGGAGAGCGAATCGAGGTCATCGCGGTTGAAGCGGCGCCTATGCGCCGCTATCGAACTCAGCAGGTCCTTCCGCCGGAAGGTGTCCACCGCAATACCGCAACGAACCGCCGTTCACGAAACGGTAGCCCATGATCTTGCCATCACGGGTCCGCCACTGTTGTTTCGCCTTGGCGGCAATCCAGCGGATCATGCCTTGTCGGTCGCGTGCCGATCCCTGGCAGTGGCCGTTCTCCTCCCCCCAGAACTCGAATCCGGCGCCGATGCTCCGGCAGTTCGGGCAGCATCCCGAGTCGTGGAACCCGAAGTATCCGCGAGCTTCCTGGGACTGCCGTTCGCGGCAGCCGTAAACGTGAACCACGGAGTTGACCGCGATCGTGAAGATGATATCGGGGCGGTTTCATTGGCGTTTTCTCCTTCTGCCGGCCGGCCTTGGCCGGGGCACAAGCAAGCAAGCGGGGCCGCTCCCGAGGGCAAGAGCCGCTTTCTCGGGGGGACCGACGAAAATGTGACTTGAAGCATCGTTTGGCCGCTTTGGCCAAACGATGCTTCCGATCCGGCACCGAAGGCCGGGGCTACCCGGTCAGTCTCCGTGCGTTGGTCGCTTCGTGGAGCGAGACCGGCTCGGCGGCGACGATCATCCGGGAGAGCGCCGCGTACTTCCGTGGCGAGACTCCGAGTCCGCAAGGCGCTCGTGGTTGGGCGTTTCGCCGGCCGCCGCCATCTGGGCGATGACAGCGTCGCGCTGCTTCTGGAAGCGTCGGACGTTGCGCGGCAGCGGATCGATCTGCCGCAGGTAGTCGAGCATCGCGCCACGAATCCGGTGTTCGGCGAGTGTCTTCAGGAGGCAGCCTTTGGACTCGTCGTACCGGTCCGTCGCGTGGATGAGGCCCACGGTGCCGACGGAGATCAGGTCGTCGAGTTCGACTTGGGGACAACGGCGATGCAAGCGGCGGGCGAGAAGCTCAACCTGCGGCATGTGCGAAAGGATCAACTCGTCGCGGAGCGAGGTGGTCGTGATCATGGCGAGATCCTCCTGGACAGCAAGGGCCGCTTACGCGGCGGCCCCCTCGGTGGACTCGGCCTTCGGCCCGCGGTCCAGGCGTGCGAGGCGCTGGATGCGGATTTCAGTCACCGACTTGTTGGTGCCATCCTTGGCGGCGTACGTGCGGGTCTGGATTTCGCCGACGATCTGGATGTGGGCACCCTTCGTCAGCTTCGCGGCGTACTCCGCCGTGCGGCCGAATGAGACGCATCTGTGCCAGGTGGTCTGCGACTCGCGTTCGCCGGTTTCACGATTCTTCCAGGTGCGCTTGGTGGCGAGCGAGAGAACCGTCATGGCGGTGTTGTTGCGGGTGGCACGGGATTCGGCGTCGGAGCCGAGGTAGCCGATCAGAGTCACGTTGTTGAACATTTCGTTGTCTCCTTCTGCCCCGTCTCTTGACCGGGGCACCACCCAGGCAAGCGGGGCACGCTCCCAAGAGCGAAGCGGTGCGACTGCGCGCTTTGTTGGGGGAGACCGGGCGGATTCCGGTGAGCGAAAGCGAACGAACTCGCAGAGCGGAATCCGGCTGGGGGAACCGGCAAAGCAGAGCGGAGGCGCACGCAGGGCGCGGCCAGGCGGTCACGCCGTCAAGCGCAGCGGTGCCCGGTCAAGGACGTGGCAGGAGGGACGAGATGTGGAATTGCGGCGTGATTTCTGGTGGCTCGGCCGCCGCGTAGAATCCGACCCGCGACATCGCGATGACGGCCGAAGCTGCAACCGGCACCAAGGTCGAAATCGGCGGGACGAACGGACTCGCGGAGCGGAATCCGGCTGGGGGAACCGGCAAAGCAGAGCGGAGACGAACGCAGGGCGCGGCCAGGCGGTCACGCCGTCAAGCGCAGCGGCGCCCGGTCAAGGTCGCGGCAGAGGGCGGAACGATGGTCGATGGCAACGTGAGTCCTGTGGCTCGGCCCGCGAGCAGAAGCCGGCCCGCGACCTCGCGAGGACCGTCTCGGCTACACCCGGCACCAAAGGCCGGGACCGGGCGACCCGCCACTACTTTGGAATCCTGGACTTTTCGAAGCTTTAGATTTAGAAGAATTGGGAGGTGGCTCCCAAGCGCTATACCGCTGGCGCCGTCAGGCGAAACATCTTCGGTTGACAACTTCACCTACCCCAGACCGGGACGGCTTGTGGTCTGGGCCAAACGGCTCGCGAGCCCATCGTCACCGGCCGAGTTCACGGACCCGACTCGGTCCCCTCAGCACAACCGGACCGCGCTTGATGTGCTCGACCGCCTTCGCGATGGTCCGCCTCATGTAGTCCTCAATGCGACTGGGGCCGCCCTTCTTGCTGAGGTCGCGCGCGGTCAACGCATTCCTGATGTCTGCCTCCGGGACCCCGCGGCCGAGAGCATAGATCGTATACGCCAAGTCCGCGCGGTTGAGGTCGCCGCCGTACCTCGCGTCCGCGTGGAAGTCGGCGATGCCCTTGGTTGCCGGTTCGATCCGGTCCCGCGGCGTCCGCGACACCGCCATCGCTCGCGCCTGCGCCAAGGCCGCGCGCTCCATCGCCTGCTCCACCTGACCGACGAACGTCTCGGCCTGCGGATACGCGAACGGGTGCGACTCGACGATCCGAACGAACGGGAACAGTCCGTTCGGCATCCGGTGCTTCTCCTTCTGGTTGGTGAAGCCGGCCAGCCGCCCGAAGTGCCGCCAGTCCGCCGACCCGAGATCGCCGCCGAACTTTTCCGCCAAGGCGCGCGCCACCGCGCTCGATGCCTCCTTGGGGAGGACGCGGCCGTGGTTGAGCCAGGTCTGGTAGTTGTTCGGGCTGGTCTCCACGACCAGGCACGGCTGGAACCCCTCGCCCTTGAGGCGGGGAAGGACATCCGGCTTGACGTCGTCAATGAGGCTGAAGCCATGTTCACCGGCGGGCCGCGAGAAGATGGCGGCGCCTTCGGCGTTCTTGGCCTTCATCCACGAGACGGACTTGAGGACATCGGCGGCCTCCCACGTGCGCAGTTGCATGCCTGAGTCCGGATGCAGCACGCCGACCTCGAACGGACCACCACCGAGAGCCGCCATCTGCGTCCGGATTGCGGTGCTGGTCGCGTCCATGGGTAGAAAAGAACCTTCCTCAACTTTACACCTTGACGGCTCCGGCGACTAGTCGTATACTCGAATTTTGGTGATGTCAAGACATCACCAGTGGACCACGATGAACAGCGTCATCAGCGCCGCCACTTCAACGGACGAGCAACAGCGCGAGCGCGTCGAGCAGAAGCTGCGCCGCGAGCTGGGCGCCCTGGTGCTCGGAGCGCTGGCCGCAGAGCTGACCGAGGACGTATGCCTGAATCCGGACGGCAAGCTCTGGGTGAACGAACTGGGACGTGGGTGGCGCGTGATCGGCGGGATGTCCGCGTCACAGGCGAGCGCCGCCATGGGGACGATCGCCTCGATCAAGGAGACGGTCATCAATCACGAGAAGCCGATCCTCGAAACCGAGCTGCCGGTGGACGGCAGCCGGTTCCAAGGACTCATGCCTCCGGTGGTGATGCAACCTGCGTTCGCGATTCGCACGCGGCCGCGCCGGGTGTTCTCGATCGAGGACTACATTCAGAACGGCATCCTGACGTCCAAGGATGACGGACGCAATCGTCTCCGCCAGCGGCACGGATTCCGCGAGTTGCTGCAAGGCCAGAGTCACGCCGAGATTCTCAAGACGGCCATCCGCGAGCGCAAGAACATCCTGATCGTCGGCTCCACGGGATCGGGCAAGACGACGCTCGTCAACGCGTGTCTGGACCTCATCAACCGGTTCTGCCCCCGGGACCGTGTTCTCTCGATCGAGGACACCATGGAGCTGCAAAGCCCCGTGGAGAACTCGGTGGATCTCCGCGCCTTCGGCCAGGTCACGATGCTCGAATGTCTGCGGGCGAGCCTTCGGCTGAAGCCGAAACGCATCGTTGTCGGCGAGGTGCGCGGAGCGGAAGCGCTCGTGATGCTGAAGGCGTGGAACACCGGGCATCCGGGCGGCGTGGCGACGGTCCACGCGAACGACGCGATGAGCGGACTCATCCGGCTGCAATCGCTGGTGGCGGAGGCAACGCAAGCGCCCCAGCAAGACCTGATCGGCGAAGCGATCGACGTAGTGGTCTTCATTGACGAGGATGTGGAGCACCCGGCGGGCCGCAAGGTCCGCGAGGTGATGCTCGTGAACGGTTACCGGGACGGGGCCTACGAATGCGAATACGTGTAGCGCGCCTCGAACCCGCGAATGGATCGACGAAGAAAGGACAAATCTCCATGAACAACACTTCGGTGTGTCATCTGAATCGCCGGACCTCCGGCGTCGTGTTCCTCCTGCTGGCCATCGCCATGATGAGCACGCGGACCGCGCTCGCCGGGGCGGTCGGCGCCGCCTTGCCGTGGGAAGCGCCGCTGCTCAACGTGGCCCAGTCGCTGACCGGTCCGATCGCCCTGTCGGTCTCGCTCATCGCCCTGATGGTGTCTGGCGGGACCCTGGTGTTCGGCGGCGAGTTGTCGGAGTTCGCGCGCCGTTCGTGCGTCGCGGTTCTGGCGATCGCGTTCCTGGTGTTCGGCGCGGGCTTCATGAACGTGCTGTTCGCGGGCGGCGGCGCGGTGATCTAGAACGCCATGCGATGCGTTCTGTTGACCGTCCTGTTCGGCGCGTTGGCGCCGGACCTCCGCGCGTATTGCACGACGTCGGGACAACCGGCCGCCGTCACGCTGGCGAGCCACGTCTACGAGGTTAAAGACGACGATGCCTATAAGCAGGGCCGCGACGTCTGGGTACCGGCGGGCGTCAAAGCGGACTCGCAATTGTTCATCTGGCTGGTGTGGTCCCACCGGACCACGGGCCAAGGATGCATCGTCGTGCTGAAGCAGCGGCGGAACGATCACTGCGGTTCGCGGCTGGACATTCAGTTCGAACAGCGAACCAGTTACAACGCCGGGTTCGCGGCGTCGGATACTCCGGGGCCGCTCACCAACTATCCGTTCTCGTGCAGCACGGAGCTGGTCTTCCACATTCACGATTCCGGCGAGTGGATTCCGAATCCGGCGTGGGATCCGCTCGATCCAGCGAGTGCGCGATACATCGTCGATCCGGGGTTCTACTTCTACACGCTCGTGCAACTCAACACGACGGGCGAGCGGTACGTGAACCCCGGAGGTGTGCCCTCGGTTCCCGATGGCGTGACGCGGAATGGCGAGTGTCCGGTCGCGCAACCGGATGATGAGTTTCCCGCGTTCATGCTGTCCGGGCCGGGGTGCTCGGGTCCGAACGTTCGCGGCAACAGCGCGGCGCCGGGAGTTGCATCAGCTCCGGCGACGAGTTGGGCGGAGATGACCAAGGCTGCATCGAAGACTGCGGGAGAACTGCCATGGAACCCAACGACCAACCGCGTGAGGTAAAGATCTTCCTGTCGGCGAACAGGCCGAATCTGTTGGCGGGCGGCGACCGCGAGCTGGTGTTGCTCGCCGGACTGCTGGCCTCCGCGTTGATCTTCAGCGTCGCCACGGTGTGGGCCGTGGCGGTTGGGATCGCCGCATGGGTCTTCTCGGTCGCGGCTCTGAGCCGCATGGCGAAAGTGGACCCGCTCCTCCGTCATGTCTACGTCCGGCAGGTGCGCTACCAGCCGTACTATCCGGCGAAAAGTGGGATCGAAGCCGAGGCAACGGAAGTGCCGAAGACCTGGCAGTGAGAGCGGGCATGCATTTCATCGAGCATCGGCGAAAGGCCAAGGGGCTGGCGGATCTGCTGCTGTACGACTCCGTCGTGAACGACGGCATTCTTCTGCTGCATGACGGCAGCTTGCTTTGCGGGTGGAGTTACCGAGGCCCCGACATGGACTCGGCCACCCACGCGGAGATGGCGGCGTTGTCCGCTCGATTGAACGCGATCATGAAGCTCGGGTCGGGCTGGATGATTCAGGCCGATGCCATCCGGTCGAGTTCACCGGAGTACCCGAGGGTGAATCACTTCCCCGATCCGGTGTCGATGCTCATCGACGTGGAACGGCACCAGCAGTTCGCCCAAGCTGGGCAGCATTTCGAGACGGAATACTTTCTCACGCTCACCTACCAACCGCCGCGGCTCCGCGAGGAAAAGGTCAAGGGCTTCATGTTCGATGACCGGTCGGTGATGCAGAAGGGCGCGGCGGCCAAGGCGCTCGATGCGTTTCGGGCGCGGGTGGCGGCGTTCGAGGATGTGCTATCGTCGCTCGTATACGTGGACCGGCTGAATGCCGAGCACCGCAAGGACGACGCGGGATTCCCGTTGATTCACGATCAGCTCCTGCGCTACGTGCGCCGGTGCGTGACCGGACTCGATCATCCGTTCGAGCTTCCGGAGATTCCCACGTGTCTCGCCGACTCGATCGCCTGCGTGGACTTCGTCGGTGGGATGCGGCCGCGCTTGGGCAGGAACCATCTGCGCGTCGTGGCCATTGACGGATTCCCTCGCGCTTCCCGGCCAGGGATTCTGCGCGCTCTGGATGCGCTTCCGATGGAGTACCGGTGGTCCACGCGGGCGATCCTGCTGGACCCCGAGGAAGCGCGCCGCATGCTCGACAAAACGCGGCGGAAGTGGAACTCGAAGGTTCGCGGCTTCAAGGATCAACTCCTGCGAACGGAGACGGGGGCGGTGAATCTGTTCGCGCAAGAGATGGCTCACGACGCGCAAGAAGCCATGAGCCAGGCGAGCGCGGGCGACGTGCATTTCTGTTACTACACGAGCGTCGTGCTCGTGATGGCGGACACCGAGCGCAAGGTGGAGGAGAACGCGGCGATGGCGGTGAAGACGATCGCCAACCTCGGATTCGGAGCACGCGTGGAGGATGTGAATTCCGTCGAGGCGTGGAAGGGTTCGCTGCCTGGCGACGGATACGCCAATGTGCGCCGGGTGCTGCTGCACTCCCTGAACCTGGCGGACATGTTCCCGATGACGGCGGTGTGGGCGGGAGAGCGTGTGAATCCGTCGCCCTTGATGGCGCCGAACTCGCCGCCGCTCTTGTATGCGGCGACCGGCGGCGCGACGCCGTTCCGGTTCAATCTGCACGTGGGCGACCTGGGTCACACGTTGATGGTGGGGCCGCCGGGAGCGGGCAAGAGCACCTTTCTCGGATTCGCCGCCGCCCAGTGGCTTCGCTACAAGGACGCCCAGGTCTTCGCGTTCGACAAGGGCTACTCGCTGCAGGCGCTGACTGTGGCGGTCGGCGGTGAATTCTATGACATCGGCCAAGGCCAGCAACTCACGTTCTGTCCGCTGCGGGAACTCGAAACGCCATCCGATGTCGCCTGGGCCGTGGACTGGCTGGAGGCGCTCTGCAACCTGATGGACAAGAAGCTCCTGCCACGCGAGCGGAATGCCCTGGCGGAGGCGGTGAAGAGTCTGGAACTGGCTGATCCGAGAAACCGGACGCTGACGGAGTTGCAGGCAAGCGTGCAGGACACCGAGCTGCGCGACCTGCTGAATCATTTTTGCCTGGGCGGTCCGTTGGGGCACTTGTTGGACTCGGACACGGATTGCCTGGGGACGGGCCGGTTCCTGACCTTCGAGACGGAGAATCTGTTTCCGCTATCGGAGAAGGCGGTGGTGCCGGTCCTGCTGTACCTGTTCCGTCAGATCGAGAAGCGGCTGACGGGCGCGCCGACGTTGGTTCCGCTCGATGAAGCGTGGGTGTTCCTGCGCAATCCGCTGTTCCGCGAGCGCGTACGCGAGTGGCTGAAGACGCTTCGCAAGATGAATGGCACGGTGCTGCTCGCGACCCAGAACCTGTCGGACATCTTCAACTCGCCCATCAAGGACGTGGTGCTCGAGAGTTGTCCGACGAAGATTCTGTTGCCCAACGCCGAGGCAGGCAACCCGGCGTCGAGGGGCTTCTATGAAGCGGCCGGGCTGAACGAGCGCGAGATCGAGATCGTCCAGAAGGCGTTGCCGAAGCGCGAGTACTACTGCGTGTCGCCGATGGGACGCCGCAAGATCGCATTGGGATTGGGCGGCGTGGCGCTGTCCTTCGTCGGCGTGAGCGGCAAGGAGAAGCGCCAAGAGGTGTTGCAAACCATGTCGGCGTTCGGCGACGACTGGGCGCCGCAATGGTTGCGGATGCGCGGTCTTCAGGATTGGGCGGAGTTCTACGAAGCTGGGCAGCGGACCCAGGAAAGGAAGGTCGCATGAGACGGAGACGCTTTCTCGGCCAACTGATCACCGGCGCGGCGGCGCTGTTTCCGGACCGCGCGCACGCCACGATGGGCGACTACGCGCGCGAGTGGACGCAGATCCTCAACAAGATTCAACTCCTGCAGTCGTACATCCGGCAGGGCCAGGAACTGCGGCAGAAGGTTCTGATGGTCCTCGATATGGCCAAGCATACGGCGCAATTGCCGATGCAGATCTTCGGTCCGATCGCGGCGGAGATCGCGGGCCTTCACACTGTCGTGCGCCAGGGCCAGGCGCTGGCATACTCGATGGCGAACCTGGATCAGGAGTTCGCACTGCGCTTCAAGGGATTCGGCTACCGGCCGGATCAGTTTTATCAGGAGTATCAGACGTGGTCGCGGACCACGCTCGATTCGACGCTCGGCACGTTGAAAGCGGCCAACCTCCAGGCGAGCCAGATGGCGACGGAGGAAGGCGTGCTGGCGCAGTTGCGGTCGATGTCGCGCAGTGCGGACGGGCGCTTGAAGGCGGTACAGATTGGGCTCCAGCTCAGTGAGCAATCGGTCCAGCAGATGATGAAACTGCGGCAACTGATCCTGGCGGATATCCAGAGCAAGCAGTCCTTCCAGGCTTGGCAGATGCAGCAGAGTTCGAACGCCAACGCCAACGAGCAGCGATTCTTCACGAGTGGTCCGCGCAAGACGGATCCCGTCACGTTCATCGGGGGGAATCGCTGAGATGGCGCGGGCGCGACGCAGGTGGTGGGTGCTGGGCGTGTTGGTTCTGTTGACTCTGGCCGGAGGCGTGGCCATGGCGCAAGTCGCGCCCGGCGATATGCCGCGAGGCATTCTCCAGGCATATCAGGCATCGAGGCTGCCCGCCGTGAACGCGTTCAACCAATACGCGGGCAGGTTGTTCCGCGCGCTTGCGTTGATCGAAATCGCCTGGGCGGCGGTGTTGTTGGCGCTCGAACGTTCGGACCTTCAAAGCTGGATGGCGGGCTTCCTGAGGAAGTTCCTGGTGCTGTTTGCGTTTCTCTATCTGCTTCAGAATGGCCCTGATTTCGCGGACCGGATCATCAACAGCTTCACGACGATCGGCGCTCAAGTGGCCAACATGCCGGTCGGCGCGAGTCCGGGTGACGTGTTCTTCGAAGGCGCCTACATCGCGAGCACGCTGCTGTCGAAAACCGATTGGACGGGGTTCTTGTTCAATCCGGCGCCAGCGGTGATGGTGATCCTCTCGGCGCTGATCATCTTCATCTCGTTCGTGATGATTTCGATCCACTACATCATGGCCCAGGTGGAAAGCTACATCGTGGTGAGCGCGGGGTTGATCTTTCTCGCCTTCGGCGGAAACACGATCACGCGGCCCTACGTGGAGCGGTTCTTTGCGCTGGCGGTGGCCGTGGGCGTGAAGCTGATGGTCCTGTTCATGGTGATCGGAGTTGGCAGGGTGCTCACGCTGAACTGGAGCAACGTAGTGAGCAACATCTCGCTCGACGTGTTCCCCGTGATGACGGTCCTCGAACTGATCGGCGGGAGTTTGGTGTACGCGGCCGTTGCGTGGGGCGTGCCGAAGTTCGCGGCCTCGCTGCTCGGCGGATCGCCAGCGTTCACAGGTGGGGACTTGATCTCGATGGGCTGGGCCGGAGCACAAGCGGCTTTGGTGACCGCCGGAGGTGTTGGACTGGCGATGCGCGGAGCGGCGGCGCTCGGAGCCACTGGAGCGGGTTCCGGTGGTTCGAGCGGCATCGCATCGGCCGCGTCGTTCAGCGGTGGCTCGGGACCAGCAGGTCCAAGCGGCGCTGGTGGTCCAGCAGGATCGAGCGGACGCGGCGGTCCGGGCGGACAAGCGGGCGCGAACGGGCCGGGTGGTGGCGGGTCTTACAGTCCGCAACAACCCGCGCCTCCTTCCGCTGGCGCGGCCTCGCGGAGTTCAGCGGCATCAGGGCAAACCGAGAACCCGCGAACACAAGGAGACGGGGCCGCGGTCGCCAACGGCGCGCCGATGCACGACGGGACGGGACGCGGTTCTCCGAATCAAGTTCCGCCTCCGGGGTGGACACAGAAGATGGATCATTCGGGGCGGAAGGTTTTCGGGGCAGCCACGAAGATGGAACAGATCGCCTTCTTCGCTTCCCGGTTAATGCCGCCGGACAATCCGGGAGGCGGATCTCCGCCACAGATGAACATGCACGGGGAGTAAGGAGAGATCAGCATGCAAACAGCGATCACGAGAGAGCACGACGAATTCGTCAACCCGTACTTGGCGGCGAGAACGGCTTGGGATGAGCGGTATGGCGATCTCATCGCGCGCGCCAAGAACTGGCGATTCGCTGCCTTCGCCTGCGCCGCGATCGCCTTCCTCGCGGTCGGCGGGCTCATTCTGCAAGCGCGCCAGTCGAGGCTCGTACCGTTCGTCGTGGCGGTGAACGAACTGGGGCGTCCGGTGGCAAGCGGCGTGGCGGCGACCAGCGGCACGCTGCCTGAAGCGGTGATGCGAGCGTCGCTCGCCGACTTCGTGACGGAGTGGAGGTCGGTGACGATCGACTGGACGTTCCAGCGGGCACAGATCAATCGGGTGTTCGCTCAGATCGCACAGGGGTCGCGTGCGCAGGTGGCGATCTCGGAGTGGTATCGCTCCGACCCCCCGCAGAACCGGGCGCAGAAAGGGTCCGTCGAGATCGAGATCAAGGCCGTGCTGCCCACGGGAGAAAAGACGTGGGAAGTGGACTGGACCGAGATCAACCGGCTTGCCACTGGGCAGCAACAGGGCAAGGAAAACTACAAGGGCTTGTTCACGGTGGTGGTGAACCCGCCACAGTCGGAGGAAGATGCCCGGGAAAATCCGCTGGGGATCTTCGTCACGGATGCGACCTGGTCGCGTGTGTTTTGACAGGAGGGCCATTATGAAAGCCGCACTGTTCACGATGATGTTGCTGAGCGCGGGCGCTTCGGCGTTTGCGCAACCAGACGTGTATCTGTTCGATGCGATCGCGGCCGAGCTGCGGAAGGAGACAACGTCGGTTGAGCAGGCCGCTCCGCCACCGGTCGATCCGAAGGCCGCGATGGTGGCCAAGGCGGCGAAGGCGCTCGAAAACACGCCGCAGTCACCGCAATACGCGATCCCGCCGAATGCGAAGGCTGCCTTGGCGAAGGCTGATGTCTGGAAGGACGAGGCGGTTGTGCCCGCCGCAGGCAAGGATGGGCGAGTGATCTACACGTTCGGGTCCGGACTGGCGACAGTGGTCTGCGCTCCGTTGCGCCTGTGCGTGCTCGAGCTTCAGCCGGGCGAGCAAGTCGTCGGAGAACCGCACATCGGCGATTCGGTGCGGTGGAGCGTCTCTCCGGCTGTGAGCGGCGCCGGAAACGCGGTGACGAACATGGTGGTCATCAAACCGAAGGAGGCGGGGCTGGACACGAATCTGGTGATCCCGACGAATCGAAGGGCGTACTATGTCCGGCTGCTGAGCCGCCAGCAAGAGTACCTACCGCTAGTGGCGTTCTCGTATCCGGACGACGACCTCGCCAAGTGGAAGAAAGCGGTGGAGGCTCAGGAGAGGACGCGAGAAGAGTTCGAGGCATCGCAGCTCACGCCGGTGGATTCGCTCAACAACCTCCATTTCGATTACCAGATCATGGGCGGTACGCAATACCTGCGCCCGGTGCGTGTCGTGGACGACGGCAAGAAGACGTACATCCAGATGCCGGAGGGAGCGGCGTCGCGTGAGGCGCCGATTCTGGTGGTGAGCGGGCTCGACAGCACCGCCGAGATGGTGAACTACCGGGTGAAGGGAACCATGTACATCGTGGACCGGCTGTTCGAGCATGGAGCGTTGCTTCTGGGCTCGGGCAAGAAGCAAGAGCGCGTGGATATCGTGCGCGGCGGGGTGAAGGCGGCGAGGATCGGCAAGAAGGGCGACCCGATCGAAGAGGCATTCTTGCGCGTGAAGCGCACTCCCGCGGCGGACGACAAGACACCCGAAGCGGAGAAATAGCGATGGAACCAGAGAGCACGGCGACGAACCAGCCAATGACGCTGGGCCCGGCTGGCATGGAGCTGCGGCCGGAGGCTCCGAAAGGCATGGGGCTATCGAGGCGCGGAGGCATCCTGGCGATCGTGGCGGTCGGTGGCTTGGTCGCTTTGATCATTTACGGGATACTCGCGCGGCAGAGCGCCGCGGCGGGATGGGCCAAGCGCGGCGGCGATTCCGATAAGCGGGTCACGGGCGCCAAGGAGGCCGCGAAGCAGTTCAGTAATCCGGCGGGGAGTCCCGTGGCGGAGGACGAGCCCAAGGATCTCGATCCGCCGCCGTTGACCTTCCTGCCGCGTGGCCGGGACGCGAAGTCGATACCGGCGGCTCCTGGACAACAGACGGCAAGGCGGGACGCTGGGCGCGTGGTGGCGCAGCCGACGGGTCCGAGCAATACCGTTCCGGCGTCGCTCCGCGTTGGCGTCGCGCCAAGCGCAGGGCATCAGGCTGGGCCACCAGCAGGCTGGGATCCGCCGGCGAGCTGGAGCGCCGCGAGTCCGGGCAGCGGATCTGCCACGGCCGTGGCCAGAAAACAGGATCGCGAGCAAGAGGCGATGGAAGCGGGCACGGGAATCAACAGTGCTGGGGGGTCACGGATGCCTTCGGCCCGGGGCGACATCAACGAACTGGCCGGGCTTGTGAATTCGCTGGGAGGAACCAATGGCGGCGGCCCCCGCACGATGCCGCCGAGCAACAACACGATCGCGGGCGGACCTCCGCGTCCGCGCGATCCGGACGAAGACGGGACCAGCCAAGACAGCAAGGCTGAGTTTCTCCGCAATGCACGCGGGAAAGGCGGGACCGGCAACTACGTGCAGTCGACGCGCGTGAAGCCGCTGAGCCCGTTCGAGATCAAGGCCGGGTGGGACATACCGGCGGTGTTGGAGCAGGAACTCAATTCCGATATGCCGGGCGAGATTCGAGCGCTCGTGCGCGAGAACGTCTACGACACCGCGTCGGGCCAATACCTGCTGATCCCGCAAGGCTCGCGGCTGGCTGGCAAGTATGATTCGAGGGTCGCCTACGCGCAGAACGCGCTGCTGATCGTTTGGGACAGGATCATCTTCCCGGATGCCTCGTCGATCGATCTCGAAGGCATGGAGGCTCAGGACGTGCGCGGGCAGAGCGGATTGCGCGACAAGGTGAACCACCACTACGCTCGCCTGTTCGGCACGGCGATCCTCTCGACGGCGTTCGCGGCTGGCGCCGTGGTGTCGCAGAACCGGCGGCAGAACGTGTTCACCTTGCCGAGTTCGCAGGATGTGGCGACGTCGGCCGCCGCGTCCGAGATCGCGCGGTTGGGGGCCGCGATCACACGCAGGAACTTGAACGTGCAACCGACGATCCGGATCCGCGCGGGGCACCGGTTCTCGGTGCGTGTGCACAAGGATCTACTGTTCGAGTCGGCATACCGGCCGTATTCACAAGGTGGCGAGACTGGTGCGGTCTCGATTGTTCGATAATGAGGCAGTATGAGCGACGAGACGGCGGGCGTTGGAGCGCCCGCGAGCACGGAGTCCGCTGGAGCTGAGCGGACGGTTAAGCTGTGCGTCCGGTTGATGGACGAGGTCAATTTTCCACTGCGGGATCTGGTGCGGTTCCAGGGGGAGTTGACGGCTTACATCATCCAAGCCGTTGAAAGCGTCGACCTGTTGAAGGTCCCACTGGTCGTCATCCGGGACGTGAAGGCGAAGGATACGACCATCCGTGTCCCGGAGGCGGTGCATCGACGTCTTGCTGAGCTTGGCAAGGAACGGTCCGCGTCGGTCAACGTGCTGATCAATACCGCCGTCGCGCATTGGCTGGAGGGGCAGCAGAAGAAGCGAGTCCGGAAGAAGCGACAGTGGCTGACGCTCAAGGTAGAGACCGCTGACTAGGGCCGTGTCAATAGTTTTGTGTAAGACGCCGTTCGGGTCCTGCGGAATTGGCCTTCGAACTCGTCAACCACTCGGGAGGCAGGCGGGCGCCGCGGTCAAGGCCGAGCGGAGCGAGCCCGCGCGGAGCGGGTCGCCTTGACGGCGGCGCATGTAATATTCCCGCCCCGTGCGACATAATAGACAAGCGCCGTGGACCAAGGCCGGGTGATCCGTGTTCTCCTGCGGATTGCTCATGACTTGGAAGAACTGGCCCGCACTCGGCGCGTGCAGGACCTGTCCAGCAGCGCCAACGACGCCGACCCGCGCCTGCGGCTGCGTCGTCGCTTGGCGGAGCCTCCTATCGAACTCCCCCAAAGTGGGAAGAGCATACGTCAAAGTCGTCAAGCCTGGGAGGATTACGCGGCCAGTTTGCACACTTGGCTTTTGAAAGGTGGTGGAGCCATTTGAGCAGCAGCAGGGCGATCAAGGCTGTCCAAATCTGGATCCGGAGGGCGTTCTCGCTGGTTCCGACGAAGCTCTTCACTTTGAGATTGC
>SYLY01000355.1 GCA_005808475.1 Acidobacteriota bacterium | reverse complement strand
CGCGTGATCGGTCCCGGGCAGCCACAGGGTGGCGTCGCCGCGCATGCGATGCCATCGGGTGGTGACATCGATCTCGGTGTGCTCGAGCATGTGGCCCATGTGGAGCGATCCGGTGACGTTGGGTGGCGGGATGACCAGCGTGAAGACATCGCGGCATTCACCGGCGGCGGCATCGGGAGCGTGGAAGATACCGGAGTCGACCCAACGGCGAGCCCATTCCGGCTCGAACCGCTGGGGTTCATACACTTTGTCGAGCTGCATTTTGAGGGGGAAGTCTTCAGTTTAGCGGTTTCGGCGACAGGACACTTCGTCCGGCGGACCCGCCAAATTGTCCGGGTCCCCGGATCCGGTGCGCCAGTTTCGCTGGACTTGGCGGATTGGCCCCTCGAGTGCAGGGGCATGGTGATATGGAAGTCACACAACTGCTTCGACGAACGGTTTTGGCCGCCGCCATCGCGAGTTCGGCTCTGGCGGCCGGGCCAACCAAGATGCCCGCCGACCTGGTGCGCTGGTTGGAAACCGCTCGCCCGGGCGATAACGCGGAAGTGATCGTGCAGTTCAAGCAAGGCCCGGGGAAAGCGGAGCACGACAAGGTGACCGCGCTCGGCGGCACTCTCTTGCGGACGCTGGCGGTGATCAATAGCGCCGTCTACAAACTTCCGGCCGGCAAGCTGAGCGCACTGGCGGCCGATTCCGGCGTGCTCCGCGTGTCACCCAACCGCGGCGTGTCCGTTCAGAACAAGCAGGCTGGAGCGGGAGTGCTCGTCGAGGGCGACCGGTAGCAGCCTATTTTCCGCGTTGGATCGAGCGGACCACTTCAGCCGCCAGCGCGGCCGATCCCGCGTCGGTGAAGTGGACGTTGAGCGGACGCTGCAATTCCGCCATGCGCGGCAGCACGAATGCGTGAAGGTCGTCGATTTCGACGCCGTGCTTGTTCATCACGCGCAACGCGGCCTCGTTGTAGCGGCGGCAGTCGGCGGGAATTCGCACGGGCGTCACGCCTTCCGGATAGGGCGTGGTGGTCGCGAAGATCAGCCGCGCGCCGGTCTTCTTCAAGCGCGAGACGATCGCGTCGAGATTCCGCTCGTACTCGTCGAGGGGAACCTGCACCTTGCCGTCGTCCATGTGGCGCAGGTCGTGCAGTCCCCAGTTGAAGTGGATGGCGTCCCACTTGCCGGCTCCGAGCCATTCGTCGAGTTTCGCCAGTCCGTTGCGAGTGTGCGCGGCGTTGGCGGGGGGACGGTGTACGTTCGCATTGCCGTCCAGCAGTTTGCGCACCGGCAGCGTGTAGCCGATCGAGATCGAATCGCCGATCAACAGCACGCGCGGCAGGCCGGGCTTGTCCCGCACGGCCGCGAACGCGGGATTCGGCTGTTTGGCCTGCTTCTGTTGCGCCGGCGCGAGACCCGCGGCCAGCAGCAATGCGGCGCCGAAGATTGTGATTTTCATCGCCTTGCTCCATCGAATAGCGCGAACGTGAAGACGTCGGATTCGCCCGCGATGGTGACGTGCTGCTTGCCATCCACCTCGAACGTAATGGGCGACGCGTAGAGCGTCTGGCCCGTGGGGAAGTGCCAGAGATCGGTTCCGGTGCGCGCGTCGAGCGCCACCAGGTTGCCGTCGTCGTCGCCCGTGAAGACGACGCCTCCGGCCGTGGATACGGTTCCGGCCCACATGGTGGCGGGGCCGGGCATTCGATACTGCCACTTGATCGCGCCCGATTTGGCGTCGAGCGCGCGCAGGTAGAACTCGCCGGGCTCGGTGGGGATGCCTTCGCCGCCGGTGCCGCGGAATCCGGTGGAAGGCTTGGGGTCCTTCGCGGAGGTGGTGTAGACGTCGCACTGTTCGAGCGTCACGACGTAGAGAAGTCCGGTGGCGGGGTTGTAGGAAGGCGACATCCAGTTGGTGGCGCCGCGCACCGACGGGCACACGCGATTGCCGCCGGTGGTGGGCTCCATGCCGGGCTTGACGATGGGACGGCCCTTTGCGTCGAGCCCCTTCGCCCAATTGAGCCGCTCGACGAAGGGAGTGGCGTGGAGGAACTCGCCGGTAACGCGGTCGAGCACGTAGTAGTATCCGTTGCGATTCGCCTGCACCATTACTTTGCGCTGGCGGCCCTTCCAATCCATGTCGATGAGCACGGGCGTTTCGTTGGCGTCCCAATCCCACACGTCGTGCGGGGTGAACTGGAAGTGCCATTTCAGCTTTCCCGTCGCGCCGTCGAGGGCCACCACGGAGTCGGAGTAGAGGTTGTCGCCGGGACGGGCGCCGCCGTGGAAATCGGGCCAGGGATTGCCGGTGGGCCAGTAGATCAGATCGAGAGCGGGATCGTAGGAGCCGGTGGTCCAGGTGGGTGCGCCGCTCCATTCGGTGGGGAAGCCGCCCCAGGTTTCGCTGCCGGGTTCGCCTTTGGCGGGAACGGTCCAGAAGCGCCAGTCCTCGCGTCCGTCCGCGACGTTGAGCGCGGCGGCGAAACCGCGCTGGCCGGATCCGCCGCCGCCGACGCCCACGATAATCTTGTCTCGATAAGCGAGCGGCGCCACGGTGGAGAAATAGCCTGCCTTCGAGGACGCAAATTCGCGATCCCACAGCACCGCGCCGGTGGTTCGATGCAGCGCCACCGCGTGGCAGTCGGTGGTGACCAGGAACACCGTGTCGCCATGAATGGCCACGCCGCGATTCACGCGCGCCGACTGCACGGGCGCGCGGTACGACCAGATGGGCCGGCCGGTGCGCGCGTCCATCGCCAGAACGTGGTTCGAGTCGGTGACGTACATGATGCCGCGATACACCACTGGCGACACGGCGAGCCGCCTTGCGCCATCCACTTTGTGGACCCATTTCGGCACGAGAGAGGCGGCGTTGGCCGGCGTGATCTGGCGTAGTTGGCTGTGTCGCGTGGACGCGTAGTCGCCGGCGTACGTCAGCCAATCGCGATTCGGACTGCGCTGGATGTCCTGGGCGGTCACGGGCGGTCCGGCCGGAGGCGGCGCCGTTCTGGAGGCCGTCATGCCGCGATGGGAGAGCGTCGCGAGATAGGCCACCAGGTCGCGCCGTTCGTTCGCGGAGAGGCGCTGCTCGTAGTCCGCGGGCATCAACGATTCCTTGGCGTGTTCGACGCGCGCCACCTGATGGCGGGAGAGCAGATGCGCCTCGCCTTTTTCGTCCACGATCTGGTAGGAGTAGTTGTTCCAGTTCTTGGCGACGCCCTTGATTTCGCGGCCGTCGGTCAGTTTGGCGGTGATGCCGGCGAAGCCCTTTTCGACGCGGGCGTTCGGCTTGAAGACGCCTTCCGCGATCTGGTCGATCGAACGCTGCCGGCCGAGGTCGGACAGGTCCGGCCCGAGGAATCCGCCCTGGCCCGCCGCCATGTGGCATCGGGAACATGCGGCTGCGCCGAAGAAGATCGCGCGGCCGGCGGCGGCGTCTCCCGGCGCCTTGGAGTCGATCGCTGGCGCGCTGAGGCCGCGCACGAACGACACCAGGGACCAGACTTCGTTGTCCTGAAAGTTGGGGAACGGCGGCATGTCCGTGCCTTTGACGCCGCCGCGGATCGAATCGAACAGTTGGCGGTCCGACGCGCGGCGGGCGGCGAGACCTCGCGCCAAGCTCGGTCCCGTGCCGCCGTTGCCGGTAAGGCCGTGACAGGCCGAGCAGGCGCCGCGGAAGATCTCCTGGCCCCTGGCGGCGGCGCCTGGATCGCGGCGGAGCGGATTGGCATCTTGCGCTTGGAGAACGAGCGCGAACAATGCGGCGGCGTACGGCTTTCCCATCAGCGATATGATACTGCCATGGCCCGCGCCAAGTCCCGGCGCGAACTGCTGCTCGAAATGGGCGGTGGGTTCGCGGCGCTTCCTCTCGTCGATCTGCTCTGCCGCGACGGCTTCTTCGCGCGTCCCGCGTTCGCCGCCACGGACAAGCCCAAGAGCGCGCTGGCGGCCAAGCCGCCGCACTTTCCGGTGAAGGCCAAGCACTGCGTGTTTCTGTTCATGAACGGCGCGCCGAGCCAGGTGGACACCTTCGACCCGAAGCCGGAACTCGACAAGCGCGACGGCCAAGCTTACAAAGGACCGCTCGCGGTGGGATCGAACGGGCGGCCCGTCGGATATCTGATGAAAAGCCCGTTTCCGTTCCGCAAACACGGCCAGAGCGGACTGGAGATTTCGAGTCTGTTTCCGCACGTGGCGCGCCATGCGGACGATCTGTGCGTGATCCGGTCGATGCACACCGACACGGCCGCGCACGCATCGGGCTGCCTGCAGATGAACACGGGCCACATCCTGATCGGCAAGCCTTCGCTCGGATCGTGGCTGGGATACGGATTGGGTTCGGGGAACGAGAATCTGCCGGCGTTCGTGGTGATGACGGATCCGCGCGGAGGTCCGATCAGCGGCGCTTCCAACTGGACCGCCGGCTACATGCCCGCCGCGTATCAAGGCACGTTGTTCCGAGCCTCCGGCGCTCCGCTGCTCGATCTGGAAACGCCGGCGGGAACCAGCGCCAAGACGCAGCGCGCCGCGTTGGACCTGCTGCGCGATCTCAATGAAGAGCACCGCGAGTTTCACCCTCGCGAGTCCGAGTTATCGGCGCGCATCCACTCGTATGAGCTTGCGTACCAGATGCAGACCGCCGCGGCCGCGGCCGTGGATCTGGACCGCGAACCCGCGCACGTGCGCCGCGACTACGGCCTGGACGACAGGCTCACGGCGGACTTCGGACGCAAGTGCCTCATCACCCGCCGTCTGCTGGAACGCGGCGTCCGCTTCGTACAGCTTTACTCGGGCGGCGGCCATATCGAGGATACCTGGGACGGCCACAACAACTGCGTGTCCAATCACACGCTGCACGCGGGAGAGACGGACCGCCCGATCGGCGCGCTGATGAACGACCTGAAGCGCACCGGCTTGTGGGACGAGACGCTGCTGGTCTGGGGCGGCGAGTTCGGCCGCACTCCCACCAGCGAAGGCGCCGGCAAACCGGGACGCGATCACGACTGGCATGGATTCTCCATGTGGCTCGCCGGAGCGGGCGTCAAGGGCGGACAGGCGATCGGCGCAACCGACGAACTGGGATTCGCGGCTGTGGAAGAGAAGTGCCACGTCTCCGACCTGCACGCGACTATCCTTTATCTGATGGGACTCGAACACACCAGACTCACGTACTTCCACCAGGGAATGAACCAGCGGATCACCGGCGTTCGCGGCAACCCGGTAAGGAAGGCGATCGCTTGACGCGCCGGTCGGCCTTGGCTCTGCTTCCGGCGGCGGCGCTCGCGCAAAAGCGGGCGGTGCGTCCGCCGAAACCATCGGGTGGTCCGTACAGCGGGGGCGTCTGGGCGGGCGATCTGTTTCACGTGTCGGGCCACGTGGGACCGGAGCCCGGCGGGGGATTCGCGCCGTTCGACATCAAGACGCAGACGCGACGCTGCCTGGATCTGGTGGGGAAAGTGCTCGCCGAGGCGGGGCTCGACCAGCGCCATGTGGTGAGCACCACGCTCTATCTCACCGACATTCGCACGTTGGACGCCGCCGACGCCGCGTATCGCGAGGTCTACACGGCTCCGTATCCGGCGCGGGTGGAGATCGAGAGTCACCTCTTGATTCCCGAGGCGCTGAGCGAGGTGAGCGCGGTGGCGGTGCGCGATCCGGCGATGAAGAAGGCGGTTTCGCCGGAAGGCTGGCCGGAGCCGAAGCGGCCGGTGAGCCACGCGATGGATGCCGGCGCGGCGCTCTACCTGTCGGCGTTGCGGCCGGTGGATCCGCGCACGGGGCAGCCGGTGGGATCGACGATCGCCGGGCAGACGGCGCAGGTGATGCGGAATCGCGACGCGATGCTTGCGGCGGCGGGATGGAAGCCGTCCGATCTTTCGGGATCGCGCGTGTTCCTCGCGGATGACTCGCACCGCGCCGGATTCGAGGCGGCATGGCGCAACAGCACGCGCGAGCCGCTGGCGGCGTTGCGCATGGAGCCGGTGGAGAGCGGGCATTTGTTGCAGGTGCAAACGATCGCGCGGAGAGGTCCGGGCAAGGTGCTCACCGCGACGGCGGACGGACGCAAGCCGGGCGGCGGCTACGATCGCAACGACATCAAGGCGCAGACTCGCCAGATGCTGGCGAATCTGCAAGCCGAGTTCGCGCGTGGCGGCCTGTCGCTGGCCGATGGCGTGGACGCGGTGGTGTTCGTGCGCGACGCGCGGCACGCGGGCGCGATGAACGAGGTGTACCGCGAGATCGTCAAGCCGGATCCGCCGGCGCGGGCGACGGTGCGGCTGGCTTCGATGGAGCCGGACGCGCTGATCCGCATCCTGATGATCGCGGCGAAGTGAGAGGAGTGCATGCCTGCAGCGGGCGAACCGGAACGGAGGCCGGCCTCGCACAAGCCGAGAGAAGTCGTCGCGCGGGACGATCTGCAGAGAATCTGGGTCGACATTCTGATGGCCCTCCTGGGTCTGATTCAAGGGCTCATTTTCAACGACTTGGCGAACAAGTTCTCGAAACACATGATCGCCGACGGCGGCCTGAATTGGACGGTTGCCTGCCACCTCGCGTTTTGCCTGGCGGTTCTGCTCCGGGTGATTCAAACCTACATAACCGCCGCTCTCTACTACAGGAAGGATCTCCAAATTGGGGAGATCCTGATCATGACCGTCATCGGGGCCTTGCAACACTTGCTTGCGGAGAGCATCCGGGATCCTGGCGCGGAAGCGGATGCGGTCGACCTCGGTCTGTTCCACGGCACGATCGTGGCGATTTGCGCATTGGCGAGCCTGGGGTATTGGCTGACCCTGCGGTCCCTGGTTCGGAAGTACTTCGGCGGAGCGGAGCCAGAGGATGCGAGCGCTTTTAGCAAGACTGTGGTTCTTCAGTTTGCGAACATCGCCGGATTGGCGTTTATCGCGCTTGCCAGCTCGTGCGTGCTTTGGGCGGGGGCCGGTGGGTATGCCGGCTGGGCGGCCGCCAGTTGCGGCGCGGTGCTGATGGCCAACACGACTTACTCGAGCCGTCTGAGCTTCGTGGCGACGGAGCCAGAGGAAGCGCCGGACACGGGAGCCGGCGATCGCCCGAGGACCATCTGCCCTCATTGGGTTGGCGCCGGCCTCGTTCGCGAATTCGACTACGTATTCGGCGAGTTCCTCCCAAGGGATTCCGATCCGGCTCGAACTTCCGGTGTTCGCGCCAGGATCATCGCGCTTGCGATGTGTTTCTTTCCGAGGGGACAGTTATTGGGTACTGGGGCGTTGGTGGCCGTGAACGGACCCCGAGGTCCGGCTGGTTTCGCGGTCGCCGGTGGGCGGCCGGGCGTGCTACCCGGAATCCAAACGATCCTCGCATTTGGGGCGGCGATCCTCGTGTATGATCCCTTCCGGGTGTTACAGTCTGCGGTGCGGGCTTGGCGTGGCCGCGAACTGCTTTTTCCGCCGGTGGAGGAGCAGGGCGGCGGGCGCATCTGGAAGATCCACTACCTCGTAACCGACCCGGCCGAGCGGCGGGCGGGTGCGGCGCGCCGGCTTCTCGGCGATCTCGAGGAAGCCGCAGTTCACAATGGAGCCGCGAGCATCGTCGCCTGCGTTCGCGCCAACAACCTGGCGGCGCGGCTGCTCTTTCGCCGGGCTGGGTATCGCAAGACACGCAAGTATCGAAGTTTGGCTCGGGCGGCGCCCGGATTGGGAGGAATCGACATGTACGCCAAGCCCCTTCGTCCCGCGGAAGCGCGGACGGCTCAGATCCGCGCCGGGCGACGTGGAGGTACGCTGCTCAGATGGATATCCCTGGTGGCGGCGGGGATCGCCGCTATCGCGGTCATGAGAACGACATGGGTTACCGACCGGCAGCCGCGGCCGTTCGACGCGACACCGATTCCACCCAGCCCGGTCGATTTGATGGCCACTCTGTCCCAGGCAATTCGGCTTCGGACGGTCTCCCAGAACTCGACGGGGAAAACGCAACCGGTCGGGGGAGAATTCGATCGGCTCAATGCTCTGCTCCAACAGAGCTTCCCGACGGTTTTCGCCGGAGCGCGGGTCGAGCGGGTGAATGGCTCGAGCCTCTTGGAGCTGCCTTCGAGCAAGCCTGGAGCCGGCTCGATACTCTTGTACGCACATTTGGACGTGGTTCCGGCGGAATCCACGGGTTGGAACAAGGACCCGTTCTCGGGCGAGATCGCGGACGGATTCGTGCACGGCCGCGGGGCTATCGACGACAAGTTCTCCGTGGTTGCGATTCTGGCCGCGGCTGAAGTCATGACACGTTCGGGCCGGCGTCCAGACAAGACGGTTTACCTCGCCTTCGGACACGATGAAGAACTCGATGGGGAAGGAGCGCGGGCGATAGCGGCCCGGTTGCAGGCGTTGGGCGTCCGCGTGGATTCGCTTCTCGATGAGGGCGGCGGCGTGGTCAAGGGCAAGATTCCCGGAGTCGCCGCCCCGGTGGCGGCGGTGGGAGTCGCCGAGAAGGGCTACCTCGACGTCGAGATCTGCGCCGCCGCGACAGCGGGTCACTCGAGCGCTCCGCCTCCGTCCACCGCGGTAGGCGTGGTCGCGAACGCGATCGCCAGGCTCGAGGCGGATCCTCCTCCCGGCGCTTTGAATGCGCTCGTGCGCCAGACGCTGACTTTCCCGGCCTCGCGGATGAGCCTTCCGTTCCGGTTCCTGATGTCCAACCTTTGGCTAGCCGGCCCGCTGGTTGAACGAGAACTGCGGGCCGATCCAATGACTAAGGCGCTTCTCGGGAGCACGCAGGCCGTCACCATGGTCTCGGGTGGGACCAAGGCCAACGTACTGCCGTCCAAGGCGTGCGCGACCGTCAACTACCGCCTTTTTCCCGGTTCGTCTTCGGGAGACATCGAGAAACGAATTCGGCGGATCGCGGCTGGGCTGGCAGTCACGATCACGCTTGGAGAGTATGTACCGCCGCCCAAACCCTCGGATATCGGGTCGCCGGAAGGCGGCGTGCTCGGCCGCTCTATTGCGAGCGTTTTTCCCGGCTCGGTGGTGGTTCCAGTGCTGACTCCCGGGACGACGGACTCGCGTCACTTCGGCGCGGTGGCCACGAGCATCTTCCGATTTTCTCCGCTCGAGCTGGGCGACGCGGACCTGGCGTCGATTCACGGAGTGAACGAGAGGATCGGCGCGCGCGGCCTCGAGTCCGCCTACCGGTTCTACTACACCTACCTGTACCATGCGGCGGGGTGGCGGCAATGAGTCAGGGTCCGCTTTCCGTCGAGACTCCTTCTGGACTATGCTAATGGTTCAACACATGGCCGTACCTAACCACCCTGCCGCGAATCCCTCCGCGTGACCAAGCCACCATTCAAAGCTTACGAGGGCGACGAGCCATACGTCTTCGTGAGCTATGCGCACGCCGACTCCGGCATGGTTTTCCGGGATGTCGACTACCTGCACGAGCAGGGTCTGCGTATCTGGTACGACGAAGGGATTCGAGCCGGAGCGGATTGGAACGACAGGCTGGCCGTGGCGATCAAGCGTTGCCAGTTCGTCCTAGTGTTCGTGTCGCCGAATATCGAGGGATCTCCGTGGATCGCGGACGAGATCCTGACCGCCAAGGAACATAAGAGGCCGGTCTTGGCGGTACACCTCGTCGAAACCAAGCTGTCCGAGGCGTTGGAGCATCAACTTCGCCGATGGCAGCATGTGTTTCGCTACCAGCACGGCGAGGATGTCTACTACGCCAAGCTGCGCGACCTGGCGTTTCTCGGATGCGAACCGGTTCGACCTGCTGGCGTGGCCCGAGGAGCCAAAGCCAGGCGATTCGAGCGGTGATCCGCCAGAGGGGAATTGGAGCGCGGCTCTAGCCGCGCGGGTCTCCAAGAACTGGCTCGACGGTTTTCTCGGTCCGGCAATTGAGGACGGAATTCCCATTGTCCTTCCGATGAGTTTGGAACAGGCTGGAGTCGTGGAGCCGCTTCCTCCGTCCTTCTCGCGCTCTTTTTTGTTTCACAAGCGGGTGGAGCGGCGTCTCCTGATCACCGGCGGGGAGGGCTCCGGGAAGACGATTCAACTCCTCGAGTTCGTCAAGGATCTGATGCCGCGTGGCGCGCGGGTTGCTAAGGATGCGATCCCCGTAGTGCTCTTCGCCTCCAGTTGGGTGGACAAACCCGGCGCGCCGCCGGAGCGGCAACAAGGAATCCGGCAATGGCTCGACAAGGAGTTTTTGGACCGATACGGGTTTCCGCAGAAGCGTTCCGCCGAGTTCCTCGGCGGGGTAGGTTTGATCTTTTGCATCGACGGCATCGACGAGATCGGCGGAGCCCTCTCCAGCCCGGCGCCGGGCGATCCGGAATCGGCGGCGCGAGCGGTGTACCGAAAAGCGCTACGGGCTCGATTCATCGCCCTACTGGCCGATTTCATTCGCGCCGGTGAGCATGACCGCTTCCTACTTTGTTGCAGAAGCGAGATCTCCCCTGAACTGGAGCCGCTGAGGGACCTGAAGTTCTGTGATCTGAGGATCAGCGCCCTGAGTCCCGACGAGGTGATGGCCTGCCTGGAGCGCAACAATCTCGGGCTTCTTCGGGCCCTGTGCGCGAGGCCGGACATAATGCAGGACTTCGGCGTGCCGCTGCAGTTACAGATCTTCGCCACCGTTCATCGTGGCAACGCCGCTCCCCTGGATGTCGAGAGGCTCACGCGGCGGGCCTGGGCCGACTACGACGCGTTCAAGGAGACGACCTATAAGGACTACTTCGATTCGAAGCTCAGACTCTCCCTCGAACTTGGCAAGCAGGACGGCGCAGGCGCCGGTTTCACGGGGCAGCAGTACTACCACCATGTCCGACGAATCGCGCGGTATTTGCAAAATACTGGCAAGCCCGCGTTCCGGCTCGACAGGCTTCAGCCGTTCGAACTGCCGCACGACTTTCGAGCGTCGTACCTCTGGATGAATGCCGCCGTCTTCCTTGCCGCGGTGTTGATGCTGGTCGGGCTACCATGCGGCGTGGCGGTAGCCTCCGGATTCGGTTCCGGGGGCATCCGCACGGGACTGACGCACGGCGCGCTCGCGACCCTGGGAGTGGGCCTGGGAGCTGGGGGAATCATCGGGCTCGGATACAGGTACACGAAGGGTTGGAAGCTGGGCGCCTGCATCGGTCTTGCCTTCGCTCTGGGGCGGGCAGGAACGGTAGGCCTGTCGGCGAACGTTCCGGGATCGATGAGCGGTCTCCCGGCGGCGCAACTGCACGGCCTCCTGTCGTTGCTCGGTGTTCCGATCTTCGCTTGGATACTCCACAGCATCCAGGAGGATCCGTCGACAATCGTCCCGATCGAAGCGTGGCGGACCGACCGCAGGAAACTGGGGATCGCGCTGTCTATCTCCGCGGTTCTAGGAGCCATCATGTGGTTCGCGCTCGGTCCCGCTCGCGGAATTTCCTTCGGTTCCAGTCTGGCGCTGATGTTGGGCATCCGCTTCAGCAAGAAAGAGACCGATTTGCTCATTCAGGTCCGCCCGAATCAAGCGATCGAGTTCTCGGCGCGGGAGGCGTGGAAACATACGGCGGGAATCACCGCCGCGGCAGTAGCCATTTTCGGTGCGAGCTACGGCTATTGGATCTCCCCTGATGAGGGCTTGAACAACGCCGCTCTGGCGCTATCGTTCCTGCTCTCCTTCTTCTTCTTTGGTGGCATAGCGGTCTTGAAGCACTGGGCGTTGCGCGCGACCCTTGCAAAGGCCCGTCTCCTTCCGTGGAAGGCAGAGGGCTTTCTTTCGGCCGCGGTGCGGGCCGGCATGCTGCGGCAAATTGGCGGAGGGTATCTGTTCCCGCACAACCGGATCAGGGATTATTTCGCCGGGAAAGTGGCGAGCGAGACTTGGGGATCGGAGGACCCCGGAAGAACGTAGCCACCACGCTGGCTACGTAGCGGGAGTCCAGAAAATATCCCATATGGCCTCCCATCTCGGGATGGAACACCCGAAAGTTCGACTTCGCCCGAAGGCTGTCCAATTCGCTAGCGACGCGATCCGCGTGGGCAGGGGATACAGAAGAGCGAACGAGGACGGGGTCGTCTTGCGCCAAGACGACATAGACGGGAGCTTGCACCACAGGGGCCACCATGCGTGAGAAGCCCGTGTACTCCGCCAGCGTCACTTGTGGGTCGAGAGACCGCAACCGCCGGTGGAGCGGTAGGACGTGCTCGCGGTAGAAGGAGTCGAACGAAAGCCGCACTCCCAGCCGTCCTTCCTCGACGGCCTCCCGGTAGGGAGCCTTTCGCACGCCGCGAAGATCGACGATCTGAAACTCCCGGTAGAACCGGTGCACAAGATCTTCGGCTCGCGCCGGGGACGCGTCCGCACGCATGATGCCGAGAAACGCTTTCAAGTTGCCTGGCCGGTAGCCGTTGAGGAACGGACCAATCATGTTCATCAGTGTTGTCAGGCCGTGGGTGGGCGGGAATCCCTTGGCGAGGATCGCGTTCGACGATTCGTCCAGGAGACGAAAGGTTCCGGCAAGATCCAATACCGGGCTGAACGCCAACGCCCCAGCTCGAAACCGCCGTGTTTGTCCCTGCCGGGCATCTTCGGCGAGCATGGAGAGCGCGACGTTCGCACCGCCGGAGAAGCCGACTAGCCCGGCTTCCAGATTTTTCGGTAGGATTCCCGATTCCTGCATCTCGTCCATTGCGGACGCGATGCGGCGGAACAGATCGCCCGCGGTAAGTTCGCCGGTCAGTTCGGGCATCTCCGGTTCCGCCGCTAGCATCTCTGGGGTCAAGAATCCCGGCGCCGCAATGAGGTGCGGTCGTGGAATACGCAGGTCCAGGATGGCCGCGATTTTGTTGGTCCAACTGCCGCCTCTCCATGTCGAGTAGCTGGATCCCAGGATGACAACGAGTTCGCGGCTGGCGGGATCTCCGCGACGGAAACGGAGCGGCGGCGGCCGGCGAAAGTACGCCGCTCCGGCTCCGGTGCGCGGCCGCAATTCCTTCCAGTCGGCCTCCTGCCTGCGGTAGGCCCGCGACTCCACGTTGGCAGCAATGGTGAGCAGAACTGGATCGTAGTGGTAGGCCGTCGCGCCCCCGCGCGCCGCCCCGGGATCCACAACCGGCGCACCACAAGGGGTCACCTCGGTCGCGTTCAAAGACGGAGCACACACGCCGCGGAGGGACACGGTCCGGGGCGTCTTGCTCGCGGACAGCATTAGGTGATCCGTGACGAGCCCAGCCACGGCGCCCGCCTTCGACGGGTCCAATGCGTAGAGACTCTCGGCTCTCGCCAGACCGTCGCGGATCGATGGCGTCATCTGCCCAGACGTCTTGGCCAGCACAACACAAGCCGCAATCGCGCCAAAGAGGCTAGCTCGTTCATGCATTGGGATCTTCGGGGTGTCGGCGGCGACCGGTGGTGAATGCCAGCGGCATGAACCATGGTACCCCGCCGGTTACAGACCCGATTGTCGTCCGGGCGAAACCCGCACTGGGCATCGTACAATTGGGCGCTAGGCCTTTCATGCCCGCCGCCACGCAGACACTCATCGATCAGTCCTTCCTCGAAAAGCTCGAGCGGCTCACCATCCACTGGCAAAAGTCGTTCCCCGGACTGGTCGGAGGGCACAACGCGTCGCGATTCGCCGGGCCGGGCCAGGAGTTCCTCGATCACCGCAACTTCCATCACGGCGACGATCTCCGCGCCGTGAACTGGCGCGCCTACATGCGCCTGGAAAAGCTGTTCCTGAAGATGTTCCAGATCGAGCCGCGCGTGCCCGTCCGGCTGCTATTCGATACATCGCTATCGATGGGCACCGGCGAACCAGCCAAGTTCGACTACGCGCGCAAGCTCGTCGCGGCGCTGGCCTACGTCGGGCTGGTGCGGCTGGATACGATCGTGCTGAATCCGTTCGCAGCCAGCCTGGGCCAGGAGCATGTGTGCTCCGGCGGGCGGCATCGCTTCGGTCCGGCGGCCGAATACCTGATGAAGCTCGAGATGGCCGAAGCCACCGATTTCACCGCCGCCGCCCGGCGCTTCGTGTCGAAGTACGTGAGCCGGGGGCTGCTGGTCATCGTCTCCGACTTCCTGTCCGACGGCGATTGCGAAAAGCCGCTGCAGTACTTGGCCGAGTTCGGGCACGAGTTGTTTCTGGTGCACGTGTGGTCGGAGGAGGATCGCACGCCGCCGTGGACGGGCGAACTCGAACTGACCGACGCCGAGACGGGCGAGCACCTGGAGCTCGATTTCGACGCCGGGGCCCGCGAGCGGTACACGGCCGCGTTCGACGAGCATTCCGAACGCATCCGCCGCGTCGCGCTCCGGCACGGAGGACGATACGTGAGCATCCCGGTTTCAATGCCGGTGGAAGATGCCGTTTTCGGACCGCTGATTCGCGCGAGAGGAGTCCAAGGATGAGCCCCGAGGCGAAGCTGAAGGAACTGGGCATCGAACTGCCGCCGGCGCCGAAGCCGGTGGGCGCGTATGTCACCTGGGTGCGCACCGGAAACCTGGTGACGACTTCGGGCCAGTTGCCGTGGGAAGGCGGTGTCATGCGGTATCCGGGGCGGCTGGGCGCCGAGGTGGACACCGAAGCCGGCTATCGCGCGGCGCGCATCGCCGGGTTGAACGCGCTGGCGCAGTTGAAGGCCGCCGTGGGCAGCCTCGACCGAGTGAAACGGATCGTGCGGCTGGAAGGCTACGTCCACTGCACTCAGGAATTCCGCGGCCACCCACGCGTGCTCGATGGCTGCTCGGACCTGCTGGTGAGCGCCTTCGGCGATCGCGGCCTGCACACGCGGATCGCGCTGGGGATCTACGCGATGCCTCTCGAGGCGTGTGTCCAGTTGGTGGTCTGGGCCGAGGTGGAGGACTAGCCTCGCGTGTCGCGCGACCGGGCCGCCCTTCGCGATTTCTATTCCCGTCTACTCTTCGACGGGATTCTGCCGTTCTGGTTCGAGCACGGCGTGGACCGCGAACTCGGCGGCGTGATGTCGTGCATGACGGAGGAGGGCGATCGAACCTCGACGGACAAGTATCTGTGGTCCCAGGGACGCTGGCTCTGGTTATGCGCGCGCATCCACAACCGGCTGGGCGCGCGGCCGGAAATGCTCGAATCCGCCCGCAAGACGGCGGAGTTCCTGCTGCGCCACGGCCGCGATCCGGAGGGACGCTGGTACTTCGCGGTATCGCGCGAGGGCGAGCCCCGCGTGGGGCCGGTCAGCGTCTTCTCCGACTGTTTCGCGATCTACGGTCTTGGCGAATACTATCGCGCGGTACAGGATCCGGCCGCCATCGAGGCCGCCATCGCCGCGTTCCGCCGGGTGCGCGCAAGAGTGGACGAGCCCGGCTTCACCGAGGTCGCGCCCGACGCGGCGATCCCGGGACGGCGGCGCCACAGCGTCCCCATGATCCTGCTCGAGGTGGCGAACGAATTGGCGCAAACCACCGGCGAGCGGGAATTCGAGGAAGCGGCGGACGAGGCGGCGGATCGAATCCTGCGGCATCATGTGAGTCCGGAACTGGGCGTGGTGCTCGAGTATCTCGATTGGGATTACCGGCCGCTGCCTCCCGGCGAGGGAACGGCGGTGGAGCCGGGCCATGCGATCGAATCGATGTGGTTCCTGATGCACTGGGCGCGGCGGCGGGACCGGCGCGATCTGATCGCACGCGCGGCCGAGGTCATGCGCTGGCACATCGAGAAGGGCTGGGACCCGGAATTCGGAGGCTTGTTCCTCGGCATCGATGCCCTGGGCGGCGAGCCGTACGTCAAGAACGCCACCAAGAAGGTCTGGTGGCCACACACCGAGGCGCTCTACGGCCTGATCCTCACCAGCGAGTTGCTGGAGGTTCCGTGGGCGGAGGAATGGTACCAGCGGATCCATGACTGGTCCTTCTCCCATTTCCCTCTGCGCGAGGGCGGCGAGTGGCGTCAGCGGCTGGACCGGGAGGGGAGGCCAGTCTCCGATCTGATCGCGTTGCCGGTGAAGGATCCGTTCCACCTGGCGCGGGCGGTAATTCTGATTCTGGAAGTCCTTGCCGGTCCTGGTACAAACAGGACCTAGATTTCCTGCTTGAAACAGAACCACCGGAGCATGTTTGGGCCCCGATCACCCCGCTTGGGGTGGTTTTTTCGTTCAAATAGGACTTTTCTACCAGAAAACGAGTGACAACTACCCCTGTTTGGGATGTACAATGTACCCAACTGGGTGGTATCGGTGATCCTCGCCCAAGGAGAAAGCTCTCCGAATGAACAAGTTGATGTCGCTCACCATTGGCGCTCTCGCACTCGGGATTTTGGCGTGGCTGTGCGCTCCCAGGCACGCCGCGTCGATCCAGGCGCACCTGTTGGCGGAGTCGGAGCGCGCGGTTAGTACCACGGAATGGCGTCCCGCTCTCGCCGTCAGCGGGCGCGACATCGTCCTGAGAGGAGTGCGGGGGCCGGCCACCGAGGTCGATGCCACCAAGCGCGCGGTGGCGGGGATTTGGGGCGTCCGCGACGTGAAATTGGAATTGACCGATCCGCCTCCCCCGGCCGAGCGAGCTAAAGACATCCAGACCAAGGTCGAGGGAATCCTGCGGGTGAAGATCGTCGAGTTCGAGACGGCGAAAGCGGACCTCACGCCAGTGGGAAAGGCGACGCTGGACGAGATCCTGCCGTTGTTTCTCGGCGGCGCGGATCTGACGGCGTTGGTCGAAGGACACACCGATTCCCGCGGCAATGCCACGCTCAACCAGCAGTTGAGTCTGCGAAGGGCCCAGGCGGTTCGGCAATACATGGCATCGAAGGGTGTGGCGGCGGCCCGCTTGACAGCCGCCGGCTTCGGTTCGTCCCATCCGGTGGCGGACAATGCCACGCCGGAAGGACGCCAGCGAAACAGACGGATCGAGTTCAAGGTTGCGGCGGCACAGGGGGACAAACGCCAATGACGGGCATTGGGTATGTGATCGCGGAGATTCTCGCGTGCCTTGGCATCGCGAGCCTGATCGGGGCGGTGGTGGGATGGTTGTGGAACCGCTCCGGCAGCACCGCCGAGATCGAGAACTGGCGCGGCCGGTCTGTGCGCGCGGAGCAGGAACTGGGTGCGCTCCAGGCGTCGATGCAAGCCGGCCGCGTTCGGCTGCGCGACGCCGAGTCGGCTGCCGCCGAGTGGCAGGGCAAGGCGGGGACGTTCGAGGCGGATCTGCGCGACAGCGTGCGCCGCGGGAACGATCTGGACCGTGAGGTAACGGTGCTGCGCGCCACGGCTAGCCGCTTGGAGGGCGATGCGTCGGGCCTTCGGTCCAAATTGACCGGGCTGGATGTTACACTCGCCGCGGCATTGGCGGCGAGCGCCGCGACAGCCGCCAAGCTCGAAGCGAGCGGCCGGGAACGGGAGCGCGCCGTGGCCGAAGCGTCGGAGGCCGTTCAGGAAGCGGCGGCGGCGAAGGAACTCGCGGCGGCGGCGGACGCGGAGTTGAAAAAGGCGGGCGTGCGGTTGGCGGATCAGGAGGCGCGGGCGAAATCGTTGGCGGCGGCCAAGGACGAGGAGATCGGCCGGCTGCGCGAGTCCAGGAATTCGCTCGAGGCGGCGTTGGGAAAGAAGGACGCCGAGGCGGCCAAACTCGGCGGGCGGGTGAAGGAGTTGGAAGCGCTGCAGAGCAAGCTCGACTCCAACCTCGGCGGATTGCGAAAGGATCTGGCGGCGGCGAAGGCCGCGGGGGCGGAGAAGGACTCGGGGCTGGCGAGGCTGGCGGCGGAGGGGGTCGCGGCCGCCGCGGCTCTAGCCGCGCTCGAATCGAAGTTGTCGGCGGCGGTTACGGAGAAGGACGGGGAGATCGCGAAATTGCGCGGCTCCTTGGAGGCTTCCACGGCCCGCGCGTCCGGCTTGGACGCGGAGATCGAGCGCGTGCGCGAGATGGCTGGCGCGGCGGGGAAGGCCGCGGCGGATCGTACGGCGGGGTTGGAAGCGGAGATCGCGCGGCTGACATCGGAGAAGAGCGCCGTGGAGGAGGCCGCGCGTGAGCGCGCGGCGGCGCTCGAATCGGCGATGGCGCTTTGGAAGGCGGAGAAGGCGGCGGCGGATCGGTTGCTGGAAGCGGAACTGGCTAGCGCCAAGCTAGCCGCCGAGCAGGCTGCTAGGTCGGCAGCAGAGCGCGACGCGGCGGAGAAGGCTCTCCAGGCGGAATTGGCGAGCGCGAGGAGGGACGCGGCTGAGTTCGCTGCTAGGTCGGCAGCAGAGCGCGACGCGGCGGAGAAGGCTCTCCAGGCGGAATTGGCGAGCGCGAGGAGGGACGCGGCTGAGTTCGCTGCCAAGTCGGCGGCG
>SYLY01000354.1 GCA_005808475.1 Acidobacteriota bacterium | reverse complement strand
GGCGGAGGCGCGGCAGGCGGCGGAGGCGCGGCAGGCGGCGGAGGCGCGGCAGGCGGCGGACACCAAGCCGGAGTCGAACCGGGCTTCAACCATCCTCCGGTCGAAACCGCCGGGCTCCCCACCGCGCCCGTCCGGCCGCCCGGCGCCAACGAGGACGCGACCTTGCACGGCGCGAGAATTCCTGGCCAGCCCGCCGGTTCGAAGATCGAATACTACATCCAAGCAGACGGAACAGCGGGAGCCGAAGCCGTGACGCAGCGCCTCCCCGAGGGAGGCGCCCCGGACAAACCCAAAACCCTGACCGCGACATCCGGCGCCAGCGGACGCACCGGCACCCAAGTCAAGTTCCCCCAGACCGACGGACCCCTCATCGGCTACAGCCTTCGCTCGATCGAAGTCACCCAGCAGATCAAGCGAACCTTCACGCTCACCAAAACGGAAGCCGTCACCCAGAGCTACCATCCGGGCGGAGCCCTGGCGGCCAATCAGATCGGACCTCTCTACGATCCCGCCAAGCAGGTGACGCGCGTTTCACTCGGCGAGGGTCCGTTCAAGGTGATCCTCATCAAATTGCGCTCGGGCTTTGACTTCGACAAGTATCACATCCTCAACGCGACGGTCCACGTCAGCTATGGGCGAAAGCCCACGGGCACGGGTCCGTTGCGCAGCACGTCGGTCGTGCTGGACAAGACGAACCCCACCGGGCAGACGCAGTTCTTCGCCGACGACGCCGGGTCCCAGGAGTACAGCTACTTCGTCGAGTTCACCTGCGATCCGGACTTCGTGCTCGGCCGGGCCGCGGGCGGCATCCGCTCCGCCGTGTTCACGACCAGCGTCCGGGCCATCACGGTGGACCTCGAGAAGCACCTCCCGCTGATTCCCGTCGAAGTCGTCCCCGGCTATATCCGGTTCGATCAGACGGACGTGCTGAGGCAGGTCCAGACCCGCATCGCACCGTCCGCGGGCGGCGAGGGCAAGACCTTTCTGTTGGGCGGCGGAGCGGCTCCGGCGGCGTCGCAGACCGTCCTGGTGGTACCGGAGAACCCGGCGCAGCCGCGCTATTTCGCCGAGAACCGGTACATCTTCCGCGATGCCCAGACCGTCATCTCCTCGCCCAATCAGACCGACACGCGCCTTATCGTCAACGAACCGAGCAACCTGATCTACCGGATCAAGCCGCAACTCCACGACAGTTGGGCCTTGGTGAAGGAGGCGCTGGTGGACGTGACATACGCGCACAAGGACGGCCGCGCCGAGCGCGCCACGCTGCATCTAAAGCCGGACCAGCCGCAGAGCGAAATGAGCGTCGTCACCGCCGCCGATGATCCGCGGGACTGGCGAGCGGTAACGCGGTTCGTGATGACGCAGGGGGATCCGCTCACCGCGCCGGAGCGGACCATCAATCACGCCGAACCGTCGATCGGACTCACGCAGACCGGGTTCCGTGTCGTCAGCGTCGAACTGCTCGAGGATCCGGAAACGCTGAAAGCCCAGCAGATCCTCGGCATCAAGGTGCTGCTTGGAGCGAACCTCGACGATCCGGCGCTGCCGTTCACCACCATGCTGTTCCGCGCCAACAAGCCGTTGACCCAGAACACCGTCGTGCCGGGCGTGAACCCCGGAGGAGCGGTGTCGGCCGCCGTCGAACTGCTGCGCAGCGGCCAGCCTCCCGTGAAAACCAAACAACGCCTGGGCGCCGGCGAGACGACGCTTTATCTGACTCTGTAGGACGCCGATCATGATCACACTCTTCAATGGATTTCGCGTTCCGGGTGTTCCCCAAGTGGATATCTTCCGGGATCACGGCGATCCCAACCAGTTTTACGTGCAGCCGGACCGTCCCACCATCGCCACCGACGCCAAGACCGGTTCCAAGCTGTTCAACTTCACGCTGTTCTCGCGCAACATCGAACTTGCCTTCGCCGGCGTTGCCGAGGGGCAGCCCGTCGAAAGCCAGCTCGGTGCGCTCAACATGACATGCGACCTTTCGGTGTCCGAGCCCGACATGGCGAAGATCCGCGCGCATCTCACCACGATGTTGAAGGGCGAGATGGCGGCTCCCAGCGGCTACAACACGCTGTTTCGGGTGCGGACCACAAGCGACAAGCCGAAGATCGCCTACGTCGACAGTTGGATCCAGGGCAGCGTCCGGCTCGACATGCTCGAGGGTCTCGGGAACACGTTCAAACGCTCGTCGAGCCAGTCCACGCACCCGACCCTGCGCGGAACCAACTCCTCCAGCCTGTGGGCCACTTTCGGATCGGAGGGCGCGCAACTCCTGTTCCGGTCGTTGAAGCCCGCCAATCCGGCGGGCGGCGGAGGCAATCAGAACACCACCGCCGTGCTTCAGGCCAATATCGTTTACGAACTCGAGGGCTACGCGCGGGTCCCGGCGATCCGCGTCAGGATTCACGCTGACGGCAAGACCGTGTACAAGGAACTGCGTGAGCGGACCAAGGTCATGGAGCGCGTGGGGAACACCACGTGGACATATCCGCAGATCTCGACACTGGTTAAGGAATTAAGCGATACGCGGGCGATTCAGATCGATTGGGACGACTGGGGCATTCCCGGGTCCGATCCCAAGGCCGACGAGATCAAGGCACAGTTGCAGGGGACCGTGCTCAACCTCATCACCGGCAAAATCGTCGAACTGCTGTTCAAGCAGTTCGAGATGAAAGGGGTCCAGGACGCCGACCTCGGCACGACATTCACCCACTCGCTCGGAGGCAAACCCGGTAGCCGGCTGTGGCTCAACGATTTCCGCGAAGAGTTCAACACCACCATCGACTTCACGCTCAACCAGACGCAGAACACGAAGTTCAAGATCTACCCGCAGACCTCGCTGCTTACCTCGCTCACGCCCCAGGAAGCGGAGAGTCTGGTGCGCGTCGTGGATGTGGGCAGTCCAGAGGTCCGGTTGATGACGGTCCCCGTCACCACCAACGCGGACTTCGAAAACGACAAGATCGCGAGCATCCAGGTCTCGTTGTTCTACAAGCAGTTCGACACGCTGACCGGGGCGTGGCTCGAAACCGCGTCCGAGGCGATGGTCTTCCGCACGGGAAAGGAGACGTTCACCTTCCGGACGCGCCTTGCGCGCGACCGGGAGGGCCGCCTGCTCAACTTCTACGACGCCAAGGCGACCATCAACTACATCGCCACGTCCCAGGCGCCGCGGCCCATCGAACTGAAGAACATCACCGACCGGTCGCTGGTGTTCTCCTATGACCGCCTTGGATACGTGCGCGTGGAAGCGCAGGCGGGCGACATCGACTGGACGCAGATCAAGGAGGTCTTCCTCGATTTCGAGTACGAACCTGCGCGCGGCGAGGCCGATGCGCGCGGAACCGTGAAGCTCACCCAGGCGGCGCCGGTAGCTCGCTGGAGTTCGAGCAAACACGGGCGCTCCGGCAACCGCTACAACTACCAGCCGCGGTTCATTTTCGTCAATGGCCGCGAGGTCACCGGTCCCAAGGCGTCGGACGAGCGGGAGCGCCTGGTGATCCACGATACGATTCAAGCGCGGCTCCGGCGGAATTTCGACGTCGCGATGGATCCCGCGACCGTCGACAACGTGATGCTCAAGGTCCGGTACGAGCATCCGCCGAATCCGCCCGCCGAGGAGCGCAAGCAGTTCACCGCCAGCAGCTCCTGGGAATACGTGCGGCCGCTCGACGACGGCGCGCCGCAACAGCTCCGGTACTCGCACGACGTGCAGTACAAGGACGGCGAAATGGAAACGATCCCCTGGAAAACCGTCACTCCCGATCAGGACCTGCCCGCGTTGCGCGTGAAACGCCACCGCTTCCTGGTTCGCATGGACGGAACGGGCGTGGACTGGGTGAAATACCGCGCGGTGATCGTGGAGGTCACTTACAAAGACCAAGCGCACGGATACGTGAAGACCGACGAGTTCCGCGTGGTCAAGGAGGACCCGCTCAAGGAGATGGAGGTCTTCGCGTTCGCCGCCGACGCGCGCAGCTATTCGTACCGGGCAACCGCCGTGCCGGCCGACGGTTCGGATCCGAAAGAGTCCGAGGGGACGCGCCGCGGCATGCTGTTGCTCGAGACGGTGGCCCCTCGCTAGGAGCACACGATGGCAAATAGATTCGCAGCCGGCAACTTCCGCGGCGTTCAGGTGATGCAGAGCCGCAACCAGGACATTCTGATCCTCTCCCAGGCCGCCTTCAACCGGCCCCGTTCGGCGACGCCGCTGACCGAAGCCCCCGTGCAGGACGGTAAGGCATATCCAGTGCCTGACTCGGACGCCAAGTTCTTCCGGCCGTTTGTCACCGTGGCGGCCGGTAGGGACTGGGGCGGCGGTCCGGATGTCCGGTTCGAGCGGCGCGATACTGGCATCTGGCTCGTGGTCCGTTTTGAGGAAGACGCCGCGAACCGCGTGGCTGGCGCGTCGCCGTTTGACGTGACCGTGAAGGGCGTGCGGCTCGAGGCGGAGGGTGACATCGTCGTGTTCACCGAGGTGGCGAAGATCCCGGGCGCCTCCGATGGATCCGCGTTCGCGATCGAGGCCGGTTCGCTCGTCGCCCCGGAAATGCTCCCCCGCATCGTGCAGGCGATGCAGACGAAGCGGCCGAGTTGGGTAGTGGACCTGGAGTTCCCGTGGCTCGAGAAAGTGGTGATCCGGGACCCGGATCCGTTCGAACTGCGAGATCCACCGATCCTCGTGCGGCCGCGGCCACGGCCTTTCCCCGTACCGATTCCGCGGCCACTGCTCGACCCGATGCTGGTGATGACCCAGGTTCGCCCACAGGCCGCGGAAACGGCCGGCCCGGAACAAGCGGCCGCGCCAGAGCAAGCGGCTGCCATCAACGTGGCCCAACTGCGCGCGGTCTCCGTGCTTTCCCGCAATGCCAAACTGAGACACGCGTGGGCCAACAGGGATCGCGTTGTCACCACCGCCAAGATCATGCCGCTCACCCGGACTATCCGCGCGGACTACCCGCCCGCCACCGCCCAGACCAAGCGAATCTACGCGGCGGTCACGGGCGAGAGCGGCGTCACGGGCTGGCAGCGGATCCCGGAGGGCTGGTTTCAGCCCACTGCGATCCAGGACGTCGTATACAGCCTCCCCGAGGCCTATAGACTTGCGCTCGACGAGACAACCGGCAGACCGTCGATCCGCGCGATCCTTCTGCTCAAACAGACCGCCGCCGGTGGCGCGGTCGACGACCTCGATCCGGCCTTGTACCGGACCCGCCTCACTTTCAAGCTGCGTCCCGATTACCGGGCCGGCGCGCTCGCCGCCTTGCGCGAGCGCATTCGCGGACTCTCGAGCGACACGGTGAAGTTCGCCGACCTCACCATCGGCGGCTACTCGACCGCCACGTTCAAAGCCGATGATTCGCTGCGCGGCTTGGGCGAACTCTTCGCGGGCTCAACAGCGTCGGACCGCTCGAACATCGATGCCGTCGATGGCTTCGATCTCACTTTCGAGGGCAACGCGGAGTTCATCCAGCTCCTCTACGATCGCTTGAAGGGCGCCGGGATCGGCGGTTCGGTGGATTTCGAGGTGGTCGACTCGGCCGGAACAAAACAGGTGATTCCCGTTCCGGTGGAGATCTCCCTCCGCGACATGGCGCCGCCGCGATTGCAGTGGGAGATTCTTGACGCCGAGCCAGGCGCCGACGCCAACCAACTGAAAGTCACCAACACGACCGAAGCGGAGATGGTCGTGACGGGCGTCATCGCGTACGCCCTGAAAAGGTCCGCCGTCACTCGCCGCGTGGAGGACGCGTACGCCGCCACGCCGCCCGCCGGGATTTTCCCCCTGACACTCGCGCCGGGCGAGGCCAAGCAGATGCAGTTCGTTGTCGCCCAGCAGGATGCACTGTACAACGGATGGAGCATCGACGCGCTCGACACGGTCCCCGCCAGGCGCGACCAACTCGCGCTCGAGTTATTCGATACCGCATTCTCGGGAGTGAAGGGTTGGCGAATCGAAGTGGACTGCCCGGCGCTCGAGTTCTTCGATCAGTTGGAGCCCGAGGACAAGGACAGAATGAAGGGGGTGCTCAAAGTGGAGACAGAGGTGCGGCGGCTCGGCTCAGCCGCGAGCGAGGAGGTGACGCTCACCAAGCCGGTCCCTCGCGGCGCCGTGCTGCTCACGCGAACCGTGGCCGACTTCATCGCCGACCGCGCCGCTGGGCGCAACAAGTTTCAGTATCGGAGCCGGGTCATCAAGCTCACGGGCCTCGGACCCTGGACCCAGTGGCAGGAGGAAGAGGGCAAGGCGGTATCCATCTTCCCGTTTTGAGAAAGCACCGCACTGTCTCCGGGGCGGGAACAGCACCGTACAAGTCGCCGTTTGCCGCGAATCCCGGTTGGCCGTTATGGCTTGCCCCTGAAAAGCACGATCAAATCCACGATCAGGATGATCACCACGATCGACTCGAGGACCAGCGCGCTCGCCTGGTGCGACCGGTCCATCATGAACCGGTAGAGTTCGCCCGCCACGCCGAGCTTCTCCTCCACCAGGCGGCGGTAGTCGGGCGCGCCGATCCGGGCCGATGCCAGCCTGTGCGCGCGTGCGTAGTACATGTCGCCCAGGAATTTGATGGCGTTATCGGTCCGCTCGGTGAGTTCCATGGTCTCGAGCCGCAGTGTGTTCAACTTGCCCGCCTCGCGGCCGCCGCGCCAGTGGCTCCACAAGCCGATGTCGATCGAAGAGCGCCGGTGCACGTCCGCCAGTACGGGGGTGAGAAACTCGTCGTACACACGGTATTCCAGCAATTGCATGTTGGCGTACTCGAGGATCTCGAGGATCGGGCGCGCGCCCTCCGGCTGTTCGTCGTAGACCAGCGCCGCGGCGTAACCGGCAACGAACAGATCGCTGGGGAAGTAACTCATGCTCGCTCCCAACACGCCGTCCCGCTCACCCGCGCTGAGCGGCGACGTCTCGCCGCGCACGATCCGCGCGATGTCGCCGCCGTGCCGCGCGACCAGTTCCGGCGCGTTCGACGGCGAACCGTCTTCGTTCGTGGCGCGCCGGATCTCGACGATCGCGTAGTCCTCTCGCAACGGCCGCGGCGCGGGCCGCTTGATGGCGGCCGAGGACTTGGCGGCGCATTCATCGAGGATGCGGCCAGCCTCGCGGTCCAAACGCTCCGACCATATCCACTTGGCGGCGAGCGTCACCAGTTCTTCCCAGCCGCAACGGAACGGGAGATCGAGTTCGAGGCGCATCACGCCATTGGCCAGGTAGCGGATGCGTGCCGGCAGGGTCTCACCCGATTCCAGGACGACCGGCGCCAGCGCCTGTTCGAGCGGAGGCGGGTCGAACCGCACGCAGTCCGCGGCGGGAGCCCGGAAGGCGGGCGGGGGAGCGGAGGCGCCGGAGAGTCCCACCAGCGCCGCCAAGTCGATCTCGTAGCCGGCGTCCTGGAAGTAGTGCAGGTGGAGGACGCCTTCGATTCCGCTCATGCCACGAGTCTCGCGCATTTCGCGCGGGCTGGTGCTAGTGCGTGACCGCGACTCCCCGGTGCGCGCGCCGGTCCTCTTGAATCAGCCGGTGGACCAGCCGGCCGATACTGGTAAGGTCAAGCAGAGAATGCTCGAGGGAAAGCCCCACCAGATAGCGCGAGCCCTCCCTCTGACAGTACCGGACTTCGCCGAGCACCAGCGCGTCATTGCCGTCGATCCGCAGGTCCACCCGCACCGGCACGTCGAGCGGCACCGACTGGTTGGTGTACAACTGCATGCCGCGTCCGGAGAAGTTGGTCATCGACGCGGTGAGCTTACGGGATTGCTCGGGAGTCTCGCCGAGCAGAGTGAGATTCACTGGCTGGTTGGCCGAGACTCGATCTTCAGTACGCCGTTCCATGGTGATATGATCGGCGGCCCGCCGGCAGGGGCACAGCCAAGCCGGTTCCCGAAATCGCTTTAGGCAATCGGCCCGGCAGGGACTACTTCCAATTGCTGAGCGCCCACAGACACAACCCGATTCCGGCTACCAGACCCACTTCGGCCCAGTGCCGCCAAGTCCACTTCGCCGGCAGCGCCCGGCCGATCGCCGAGTCGAGCAGCTTCGCCTCGAGGCTGGAACCCTGGCCTTGCAGCGACCGCACGATCTCCTTGCGGCCATTCTCGTCGGCGATGAGAATGGTCGCCGAATTGGCGCCCGACGTCGCCTCCAGCAGCTTTTTCCGCAAAGCCGGCGGGACGTCGCCCACCGACCGGTAGACCCGTGTCCGGTCGCCGACCGAAACCACGACAGTGGAAGTCTTGTGGGTTACGCGTTCCATTTCCCTACACCTGATTGACGGCTGCCGGAAGTCCGGCGGTTTCCTCGGCGTGATCCAGGACCACCTGGATGAACCCGAGCGCGGCTCGCGAGAGCGATTTGTCCTTGCGATAGACCAATCCCACCGATCGCATCATCGGCTGCGGGCCGATCGGGATCGCTGCCAGCTTCCCCGACTCGGTCTCCTCGGCGCAATGTTGCGACGCCAGAAACGAGATGCCGAGCCCGGCCATTACGAAGCGCTTGATCATCTCCGTGGCGTCCAACTCCATCGATACGCTCAGATCCGGCTCCACGTCCTCGAGCCAGGTGTTCAGCCGCGACCGCGTGGTGCCCGATTTCGGCATGAGGATCTGATACCCCAACAAGTCCTTCGGATGCACGGAGGCAAGCGCGGTCAGCCCGTGTCCCGGCGGCGTGAGCACCCGGATCTCGTCGGTGAACACGCGCACCACCGACAATCTCTTGTCGGTCACCGGCAACTGCGTCAGCCCGAAATCGGCCTGATTCTCCGCCACGGCCTCCCAGATCCGGTTGCCGTAGGTCCGCTCCACCTGGAGCTGGATATTGGGGAACTGCTCCTTGAACTCGGAAAACACCTGCGGCAGCACGTAGATGCAGGTGGCCTCGTTGGCCGCGATCACCAGTTCGCCGCGCGGCGCGCGCTCCAACTCGCTGATTGCGTCCCGCGCCTGCTTGCGCAGATCCAGGATCTGTTCGGCGAAGCCCGCGAAGATCTTGCCCTGAGCGGTCAGAGCGATTCGCGTTCCCAGCCGGTCGAACAACGTCGTGTTCAACTCCTGTTCGAGCTGCCGCACCTGGGCGCTGATCGCCGGTTGCGTGCGAAAACACGTCTGCGCCGCCTTGGAGAAACTCTTTAGGCGGACGATTTCCAGAAATGTGTGAAGCTGGTCGAGATCCATCTACCGCACCTGAACCGGTTGCGGTGCACTGATTGAAATTATAACATCGGAACAGAATGCGTTTCCCCTTCTCTACCATCGTCCTGGCCGCCGCCACCTGTGTAGCGGCTTTTGCTGAGTCTCCGGCGGGAAAAACCGAGTACGGCCGGTACTTGGCCGAGGAGGTGGCTAAGTGTGCCGTCTGCCATACCCCCAGGGACGAGAAGGGAGCACTGGACCGGTCCAAATATATGAAAGGAAAGGTCATGGAGGCCGCGCCGATCGAGCCCATCAAGGATTGGCACAAGACTTCTCCCGACATCACCCCCTCTGGCCGCCTCTGGACCCGCTGGGGCGGCAAGCCCGCCTTGGTGAAGTACCTGATGACCGGGCTCACTCCCAAGGGCACTCTCGCCGGCCCCCCGATGCCCACGTACAAGCTCAACAAGGCCGATGCCGAGGCCATCGTCGGCTTCCTCGAAACGTTGAAGTAGCCCGAGCGAAGTTTTTTTCATCCTCGCGAAACGCTGGTCGCGGCGGGCGTCACTACACTACTGCTGGAGGTGTAGAGCATGCTGTCCCGTCAATGGAAAAAGCAAGACGCCAATACGGTCTACGATTTCGTGATCGTCGGGTCGGGCTATGGGGGTGCCATCACGGCCGCCCGCCTGGCCAACGCCGGCCTGAACCCGAAACCCAAGATCTGTCTGCTAGAACGCGGCAAGGAGTGGGAACCGGGCACGTTTCCCGACACCCAGAACGGCTGGATCGAGGAGAACCGCTCCGGCCTGAACCCGCTCGGGCTTTATGACGTCCTGAACTACGACGACATCTCCATCATCAAGGGAAATGGGCTCGGTGGGACCTCGCTGGTGAACGCCAACGTCGCCATCGTACCGGACGACGAAGTGTTCGGACTCGACGGTTGGCCGAAAAACCTCACTCGCGAAGAGCTGCTTCCCTTCTACGAAAAAGCTCGCTCGACGCTCGACGCCAACCCCCACCCCCGGCTGTTCGAACTGCTGAAAGTGAAGGCGCTCAAAAAGCGCGCCGACCAGATCGGCGTCAACCTCACCGCGCTCGACCTCGCCGTCAACTTCACCATCGACGGCGTCAATCCTCACGGCGTCCCGCAGAAGCCCTGCACCGATTGCGGCGACTGCGTCACCGGCTGCAATACCGGCGCCAAGAACACGCTCTACATGAACTACATCCCGATGGCGAACAACGCGAACGCCCAAGGGTTGGCCGATGTCCACATCTTCACCCAAATGACCGTGGACTGGGTGGAGCCGAATCCGGGCGGTGGATGGAAAGTTCACGGAAAGCATGTGAAGCGCCTCTTGAACCTGCCCGCGCCGCTTCCGGATCTCTTCGACAGCGACGACTTCGACATCGTCGCCAAGAACGTCATCCTCTCGGCGGGTTCGGTCGGCTCCACCGAGATCCTGATGCGCTCGGCCAACAAGCGCGGTTTGAAAGTCTCGCCGATGATCGGCACGAGATTCGGCGGCAATGGCGATTTCTTCGGCCTTGCCTACAACGGCGAAGTTCGCTGCGAGGTGCTCGGATTCGGAACCAAGATGCCGAACCCGAATCCGGACAAGGGTCCCGGGCCGACCATCACCGCGGCGATCCGCTACAACCCGAACGGGCCCATCAACCGCCGATTCACCATCGAGGACCTGAGCTTCGCCACCGCGCTGGTGCGCGGCGCGCAGGGCGCGTTCGCGCTACTCGGAGGCGAGGATACCGACGCCGGCGACGAAATCGCCGAAGCCGAACGCCGCAATCGCGACATTCTAGGTTTCATGCCCTACCACCCCAACGGCGCCCTCAACCACACCATGCTTTATCTCTGCATGGGATACGACGACGCGCGCGGCCACTTCCGCTGGGATTCCTCGTTCTTCGACCAGAATGGCCACGTCAGCGTAGTCTGGCCCGGAGCGGGCGGGCAACCCACCTTCGGCTTGATGAACGAAGAGATTCGGAGGCACGCGCGCACTCTCGGCGGGGCGTTTCTGGCCAACCCGCTCTGGAACTTCGCCGGGTTGAAGCGTTTGATTACCGCCCACCCACTCGGCGGCTGTCCGATGGGTGACGACTGGCTGACCGGCGTCACCGACGAGTTCGGGCGCGTCTACTCGGGCGATGGTGAGGTCCACGAAGGGCTGATGGTCGCCGATGGTTCGTTGCTGCCGTCCGCGCTCGGAGTGAATCCGCTCCTGACGATCTCCGCGGTTTCGGAACGGATCGCCATCCACAAGATCCGCGACATGCAGGGACAGCATTACCCGAAGCCGTCGGCCAGCGTTGGCTTCTCAGGGTTGGATCCGGTGGACATCGCCGATCGGTCCGAACAGGAACTCGAGCGAATCTTCGAATCGGCGCCAACGTTGGGCATTGAAGCGATGATGAACTCGGACGAGCATCACATCGACTCGGGGGCGCGGCAGGTCGTGGACCGCCGGTATTGGAAGGGCTTCTTCCCGAAAGGCCACGTCCTCAACCAGCTCTCGTCGCTGGTCTACACCGGCTTCCGGAAGCACTTCTGGAAAAACCCTGACGGCAGGTTCGCCGGCAAGACCTCCGATACCGACATTCACATCATCGCCGACAATACCCTGGAGGAGTTCGAGATCAAGGAGCAGACCGGAGATCTGAAGCCCGGCAAGTACATCCGCTTGAACTACGAGAATCCGGAGTGGCGCGGCTTCTACGACGTGTTCAAGGTCATCAATAAGGAACTCCTGATTGGCCGCGTCTACATGGGCACGTTCCCCAACGGATTGCGCCAGTTCACTTTCCCGATGACCACGCGGTACGACTATTCGCGCATGACCGCCGCCGCCCACGCCGAACTGTTCGCCAACGCCGCGGTGCCCACCAAGGCCGAACTGCAAGGCTCCTGGCGCATGGACACCATTTCCAACGCCAATCAGGCGTCCGGGGTCGCGTTCCTGCGGTTCGACAACAAACCCGACGGGCGGCTCGAGGCGCGCTACCAGCTCATGGGAGTGGTGGAAGGCCTGGTGCTCCCCACCGAGATGCGGAACCACTTCCAGTTGAACGACTTCACCCAGTTCCGCGACGAGATCCGCAAGCTGGATTCGGATCTGATGATCGGCAAATGGGTCACCGATGCCCCACTGCCGGCCCCGTTCACCGATCTGGGGATCTTTCACGTCACCAAGGACCCCGCCACGGGCAAGGAGCAGTTCGGCTTCCACTACCTGCTGTACAACGTCGATTCGGTCAGCCTGCCGGTGTCGAGGCTGCTCGAGCCGATCCTCGGGGCGCAGGTTCCCTCGGGCACGGGCATGACTTTCGACGAGACCATGGAAGGCTGGTACTTCCCCGGTCAGTTCGCGCCTTCGCAAGATCGCGCGGGAGATCTGACGATCGCTAAGAAGGTACCCGCGAACGGGGTCCCCGCCGGTTCGGTCGAGTGCAAGTTCCGGGTCAAGATGACTGTCGCCGATGTCAACGACTTCATCGACGGACCGGAGCATGAAGCCCGCCTCAGCGGATCGATCCGGTTCTCGAACTTCGAAGACCAGGGCGCCGTGGATTTCGGTCTCGACGACAAGAGGAGCTTCTTCAACTACTTACGCGTGAATCCCGCGACCGGTGAAGCCGAGATGCGGTATCACCTCGAGTTTTCCAACGGAAGCCGGCGGTTTGCGCTCGACGGGCGCAAGTATATGCAGAAGGACGAGGCGGGCCTAGTACGTACGGTCAATGAAGTACTGGACGACTACACGACATTGTATACGCATGTCTACGAAATCACGGGAGGAAATCGGCGCGAACTCGGAACCGGTCTGTTGAAATTCAGGACGTTCGAGAATCTGGCGGCGATCGGAAATCTCGTGGGCTTCCTGTCCGGGTTCCAGATCACCGGGTCCCAGGACCCGCGCGTTCAGATGATGGCCCGCCTTAAATTTCTTGCGTTTACTGGCCAATTCGTACAACTGGAATACGATCCGCTTGCACCTGTAATCACGACCGGCGGCCCCGCGCACTAACTTCTGCCGCAGCCTGCAATATGCGTTTTCTTTCGCTTTCAGAAAAAGGGGACTTGGCGTGGCGGCCCTTATGGATTATCATAGTCGGTAATCCGGGGGCCGTCGCGGTCACGCATGGCTTCCGGCCGCCCGAGAGCGGACTTTGCTGGCTGCGAAAGGTTGCCCCGGTTCATGCTGTGTCCGAAGTGTGGAGATTCTCACGTCCGGCCGTCCAAGCGGCTTGCTCCCGCCGACATCGTTCACCGTTTCAAGAGCGAGGAGGCCTACCGCTGCCGTGAGTGTCACGCGCGGTTCTTCGGTCCGGTGGATCCGAGGACCACGTGGATAGCCCGGTTCCAGCGGCAATTCGCCACCCATCGGGAGCGCGAACGCCTGAAGCTCAAACTCCGCTCGAAGTTGACTCCGGTGATCCTGTTCGGGATTGGCTTGGCGGTGTTCGCGGTGTTCCTGCGCTACCTGTCGTCCTTCAGCTGAGCTATCGCGCCCGGTAGTCGAGCGGAGCTTTTCGTCCCTCCGGGATGCGGGAGCGGTAAATCTGTCCGCCGCGTTTCTTCTCGAACGCCGCCCGCGCCGCTTCCACTTGCTTGGAGTCGTGGAACAGATCGAGGGCTGTGAGCGCCAGTACCTTCGCGCCCACCGCCATTCCCTTTCGTCCAATGCCGGTTCCCGAACACGCCGTTGCCTGCCAGGTGTGCGCGGATACGCCGGGAACCCACGCCGCCGCGGAGAACTGGATGGTGGGCATCAGCCAGCTTACGTCGCCCAGATCGGTGGATGTGCTCGATTGGGTCAGCACCGGTTCGATCGTCTCCTGCGAGCCAGGCACGGCCGGCAGCAGACCTTCGCTTCGCCGCAGTTCCTCGGCGAACGCCTGCTCTTCCGCCGTGTACTTGACGCCGCCTACGATGCGCAGGTTCTTGTCGGCGAGCGCTGTGAGCGGCTCGTTCGGGAGGATCTCCCAGGAACTGTGCTCGATTTCGATGCCGGCATTGGTGTCGGTGGCCAGCGCCGCGCCGAGCGCCGTCTTGCGGACGCGCTCCCAAATCGCGTCCAACGCGGCCATCCGGGGATGTCGCGCGTAGAGTTGCAATTCGGCGAAATCGGGCACCACGTTGGGAGCCGCGCCGCCGTTCGAGAATATGTAGTGTAGCCGCGCCTCGGGCGGTATGTGCTCGCGCAGCATATCCACCGCGTGGGCCATCAACACCGCGCCATCCAGCGCCGAGCGGCCGGCCCAAGGCGCCGCGGCGGCATGGGCGGCGATGCCTCGAAACCGGAACCGGCCGCCCGAGATGGCGAGCCCAGTGGCGAGATCGCCCCGGTTGGAACTGGACGGATGCCACATGAGCGCCACGTCCGCGCCCTCGAACGCGCCCGCCCGAATCAGGTAGACCTTGCCGGCCCCGCCCTCCTCGGCCGGCGTGCCGTGGAAGCGAATCGTGCCGGCGAGCCGCTTTTCCATCAGATGGTCACGCACCGCCACCGCTGCCATTGCCGCTCCGGCCGCCAACAGATTGTGGCCGCAAGCATGGCCGGCCGCGTTGGCTCGAACCGCCTTGCGCCTCGGACCCGGCTCCTGCGACATGCCGGGCAGCGCGTCGAACTCGCCCAGGATCGCGATCACCGGCCGGCCTTGTCCCCACGTGGCCGTGAAGGCGGTGGGAATTCCGCCGGCTTGTTCCTGTACTCGGAATCCGTTCGCCTTGAAGTCGTTGATGAGCAGCCGCGCGCTGCGTTCTTCCTTGTAGCCGACTTCGGCGAACTCCCAAAGCTGGCGCGAAAGTTCGCCGTACCGCGGCGCCGACGCGTCCATTGACGCAAGCACGCGAGCCCGGTCGCCCGCCGGAAGCTGCGCCAGAAGGGCGGTGGCCGAAAGGCCGAGCAATACACGAAAGTTCAGGAGGACTCGATCGAGCCCGGCTCCAGCCATTGTCGCTATGATAAAACAATTACCATGCCCAGTCGTGTTTCCCGCCGATCCATGTTGGCCGCTGGCGCCGCCGCTCCCGCCGCCGCCGGTAGCCTTCCCGTCGCGCCGTTCGCCCAAGCCGCCGCCAGTACGGCGGGCGCCCCCATCCGCGTCGTGACGATGTACAAGTTCGACCCGCCCGAGGTGGAGACCATCGTCCAGCGCGCCGCCGCCCACGCTCCGGTGGAGATCAAGATCTGCGCCACGCGCGAGGAGTTCCGCCAGAGCCTGCGCGACGCGGAAGTGGTCTATGGCGACATTCGCGGCGACGAACTGGACTACGCACCCCGCTTGAAGTGGGTCCAGGCCGGTGGCGCCGGCGTCGAGGGAATGGACGAGAAGTTCCGCCAGAGCCCCATCACGATGACCAACTATGCCCGCACCTTCGCTCACGGCATCTCGGAAACGGCCATCGGCATGTTGCTGGTCCTTTCACGCGGCATCGTCAAACATTATCTGCCGCAGTTTTACCTGAAGAAGACCAACAACCCGGTGGGCTCGCCGAAGTCCGATCATCACGTCGAGATGGTGGGGCGCACCATGGGCATCGTGGGCATGGGCGGGATCGGGAGCATGATCGCGCGCCGCGCCCATCACGGGCTGGATATGCGCGTGGTCGGCTTCGATCCCAAGCCGATGCCCAAGCCCGAGGGCGTCGCCGAACTGCGCGATCCGTCGGAGCTGATGAAGTGGGTCCCGCAATTCGACGTGCTCGTGGCCGCCGCGCCCCACACCAGGCAAACCGAGCGGATGTTCAACGAGACCGTCTTCCGCGCCATGAAAAAGTCAGCCTACTTCCTGGCGATGTCGCGCGGCATGCTCGTCGACGACATGGCGCTGGTGAAAGCGCTGAAGGAAGGGTGGATCGCCGGGGCTGGGCTGGACGTATTTCCCAAGGAGCCGGTTCCGCAAGGGCACCCGGTGTTCGATTGCGACAACGTCATAATGTCAGCGCACACGTCCGGTTGGAGCCCGGACCGTCAGGTGCGGCTCATCGACGTGTTCGCCGACAACGTCCGGCGCTACGCCGCCGGCCAAGCCCTGATGAACATCGTCGACAAGCAGAAGGGTTACTGAGGGGGATCCGCCGTGAAATGTGTATCCATCGCCGCGTACGCGTTGGCTGCGGCGGGTGGCGCCCTGATCGGGCAGACTCTTTGGGCTCCCAAGGGCGAATCCGCCGTGTACACCGCTCCGCACAAGCCGCACACCAAGCTGAAGGAGGTGCGCGCCAGGCATGCCGGAAGGAAGGAGTGGCGGGAACTGGTGGTCGACGACAAGCACCTCAGGAGCGAATACGTGCAGGCCGCGCCCGGAGCCGTTTCCAAGCGGGCTCTCCATCCCGACACCCGGACCTGGTGGGTCATCCTCGACGGCGAGTTCGAGTTCGACATCGAGACCGTGGGCAAGGTGCGCGGAACGCGCCGCTCCATCGTCCAGTGCCCGATGCAGACGTTCTTCTCCTGGAAAGTGGTGGGAGACAAGCCGGGGCTGATGTTCGAGACCAATATCGCCGGCGCTCGCACGTTGTTCGAATCCAGCGTCGCGCCGCCCAAGGCGCCGGGTCTCGACTGGATTCCGGTGCGCTTTCCGAACCGCGAAATCGGCAAGTTCCTGCACGGCAACAAGCCGGTGGTCACGTTCGAGGAAACGGCGGAGGCGCTCGATGCCGGGAAATTGAAGGGCACGATCCGTCTGGTTCAGGACGACCGCGGCACGGCGAACTTCATCTACGGGTACAACTCCAAACTGCCGCCGCTCGATCCCAAGGCCAAGGGGCACTATCACGCCGAAGGCGCCGAGTACTGGCTGATCCTCCAGGGACAAATCCGCTATCCGATCGAAAAGGTGATGGACAGGATCGGTCCGGTCATCGCCGATGAGGGCGATGTCGTCTATGTGCCCCCGTTCACATGGCACTTTCCGCGGTGGTGGGGCGAGGGCGCATCGTGCCGGCTGGCGATGAACGGGTTCCCCTACATCTCGCACCTGTTCCCCGGCGAAGCGGGCGAGTAACCCCATGTCCATCGCGCACATCCAGGCGACGCCGGAATTGGTCGGCTACATCCGCTCGGTGTCGCATCGCGAACCCGAGTATCTCGCGCGGCTGCGGGCCGAGACCGCGCTCGACCAGTGGGGCCGCATGCGGATCACACCCGAGGTGGGCCATCTGCTCGGACTGTTGGCCGCCGCCGTGGGCGCCCGCCGGACGATCGAAGTGGGCGTCTTCACCGGGTATAGCTCGATATCGGTGGCCCGCGCGCTGCCGGAGGATGGCCGGATCGTCGCCTGCGACGTCAGCGAGAAATGGACCTCGGTTGCCCGGCGGTACTGGCGGGAATCGGGACTCGAGCACAAGATCGACCTGCGTCTGGCGCCGGCGCTCTCCACATTGGATGCGCTGCTCGCGGGGGGCGAGGCGGGCCGCTTCGACTTCGCCTTTATCGACGCCGACAAGGTGAACTACGCGGCCTACTACGATCGCGTGTTCGAACTGCTGCGGCCGGGCGGGTTGATCGCCGTGGACAACACGCTCTGGTACGGCCGTGTAATGGATCCAGCCGCGACGGACGAAGAAACGATGGCGCTCAAGGCGTTCAACCGGAAGCTGGCGGACGACGTCCGCGTTCGTCTGTGCGTGCTGCCGGTGGGAGACGGCGTCACGCTCGCCTGGAAGCGCTAGTGGTTCGACGAGGCGATGAAGGAACGCGGGGGCGCCCAAGACGAGGCGACGCTGATGAGCGAGATGCTGAGACGGGCACGGAGCGGATCCCGCGGGCCGAACCAACGCATCACCGGCCGCAGCGGGCGAGTCTGCCGCAAGAACGACTCCGCATCCCGGTAGCGCCCCCGGCGCCACCTCGACCAGCCGCACGAACGGGAGTTGCCCATCCTTCCCCTGATACTTAGCCTTCCGGTTCGTCACCGGATTCGGCGCCGAGCGGCCGGTAGGTCTTATCGGGTTGTTCTCAGGTTTAAACTTAGACCAGAATTATGGTCAGATATCGCGCACAATTGGAAGCAGGGCATGATAAAAGTGAACATTCAGGAGGCCAAGACCCACCTCTCTCGCTATTATTGATCGAGTCGAACAAGGAGACGTGATCATCGTGTGCCGGCACAATCAGCCAGCGGCCGAACTTCGCGCTGTCGAAGCTCCGCTGGCGCGTCCGGCCCGCGTTGCTGGATTGTTAAAGGGCCAGGTTCATTGGGAGGCCGATGCCTTCGCCCCCATGACTGCTGGGGAGCTTGCTGAATTTGACGCTGCACGGGTCTGTCCCCAGGCGGGTCAGGCGTGAAACTGCTGCTCGACACGTGCGCTTTCCTTTGGTTCCAGGCGGATTCTCCCCACCTGTCCCCGACCGCGCGCGCCCAGATTCTGGCCCCCGTCTCTGATCCCGGCGGTTCGCAAAGATTCAGGAATCGAGAGTCTTTCGCTGACGGAAACGGACGCGCTTGCCGCTGAGAAGCTCCAACTCTTCCACAAAGATCCTTTCGACCGCATGCTGATTGCTCAGGCGCTCATGGGCGGACTTGTGATCGTCACGTCAGACCGCGCCTCTGAGCCCTATCCCGTCCGTGTGATCTGGTAGAGTCTCGCCGGCCGTCTCCCTGCATTCGCTGCGCAAGCCCAACGCGATTATATTCTCCGGTCGGGATTTGGCTCCCCTCTCGCAACCCTCCTCGAACATTCTCCCCTGTAGGACGACCCGCCTAACCGCAAGAGTGATATCCTATGTGCAGGACGCGCCCTCCCAGGGCACGCTTAGCACATGAGGAACAATCAGCAATTGAAAACCGTCGGGCCGCAAACGGCGCACCTGATCGCCTCGCTCTACGACCGCGCCCAGACGACCTTTACGAGTTCGGACGTCACGGCGATCACTGGCCTCGAAGCGAATTCCGCCCGCAGCCTGGTTCGCAAGGCAGAGTCCCGTGGTCTGGTCACTCGGCTCAAGCCTGGCCTGTTCGTGCTGGTTCCCCCTGAACTTGGGAGCGCAACCGAGTTTTCGGGGAACCCGTATCTGACCGCGCGAGCCATGGCCGACGGCGCTGATTACTACATCTCTCACTCTTCCGCCATGGAACTGCATCGGATGGTCACGCAGCCGCAATTCACCGTTTTCACGAGCACGCCGAAGAGGCTCCGGGCCCGGACCATCCACGGCACGGAATTCCGGTTTGTCTTCGTGCAAGCAGCGCACATGTTCGGCGTGGGCACGCACTGGGTCACCAAGCAGGATTCGGTTCGGACCAGCGACCCTGAGCGTACGCTGATCGACGGCCTGCGCCAACCGGAGTACTGCGGCGGCATCGCGGAAGTTGCCAAGGGTTTGTGGATGCGGCGCGAGGATTTGAAAACCAGCCGCGCGATCGAGTACGCGCTCCGGCTGAAGGTGGGATCCGTCATCAGAAGACTCGGATTCCTGCTCGAACTCTACCGTCTCGCACCCGAGCCGGAATTGCAGCGGCTGCGCTCCGCTTTGACCTTGACCTATTCCCTTCTCGACCCAGTCATGCCGAAGGAAGGTCCATGCATTGCGGGATGGCGGCTTCGCCTGAACGTGGCCCCCGAGGAGCTCGAGGCAATCCGGAGCACCTGATTGATTCCACAACGAAACATGTCCATGTTGGCAAATCGGCTCGCCCGAGCGGGCGGCCGCCGTATCCCGGAGAGCGTCCTCGAACGGGATTCCTGCCTCGCTTGGCTGCTCAGTTCTCTGGCGCGGAGCGATCTTCCCGGCAAGCTCGCCTTCAAGGGAGGGACAGCGCTCAAGCGCTGCTACTTCGGTGACTATCGTTTTTCGGAAGACCTTGATTTCACGCTGCTGGAGCCAACGCCCTTTCAGGATCTGCGCCTGGGGCTCGAGCCGGTGTACGCTGCTGTTCGCGAAGCCTCCGGAATCGAGTTCGCGTTCGACCGCGAGGACCGCCATTCGCACGCCAACAGCCACACATTTTATTTGCGGTACATCGGGCCGCTGCCGGCTGGCGGTAGCGTCAAGGTGGATATCACGATTCGTGAGCAGCTTGTATTTCCACTCGAAGCCCGGCCGGTCTTGCGGGCCTACGAAGAGTTTGCGGACCTGCCAGACGGTCGAGTCGTGCAGGCTTACTCGCTTGCGGAGATTGCGACCGAGAAAGTGGTGGCCCTTGCGGACCGCGCCCGGAATGAGCCGCGCGACCTCTATGATCTTTGGCATCTCATCTCTCGCGAAGGCATGAATCTCTCGCACCTGGCGCCGGCGATCGTCGCGAAGCTCGCTTTCCGCAATGTGGAGGCCGAAGGAATCCAGGAGGCCATCATGAAGAAGGAAGCGCGGCTGAAGGCTCTGTGGTCCGCGCGTCTCGCCAACCAGATGGCGGAACTGCCGCCATTCGAACAAGTATTCCGGGAGTTCCGTCGTGCACTGCGGCTGTCAGATCTGCCGTAGCGAAAGATGAGACGGGTGCCGGCGGCGCTACTTTCAAATTTGTGCGGCCTCGTCAAGCTCCGTCGTTACATCCCACGGCGGCGTCTGGCTCCCTTGGCAGTGAGGGGCGTCGGATTGCCATTCACTGACGCGGAGCCAATCGCAACAATGGTTGTTCGCGCGCGTCACCGAATATGAATTCATTCAGCGCGCGGCTGAACTGGTACTCGGCTTGAAGGGCGACGCCGGAGGAGTAGCGCCGAAGCACTCCCAACTGCAACTGATGAAGGATCGAGTTGCGGCCGGACTCCCAATACGTGATCGGACCCCAAGGGTGGAATGGGCGTCGAGGCTGCACGGCACCGGGCGCCATGATCGGCTCATTCGGGTTCGCATTTCGCTCCAGCTTGGTGCCCTTGTTGCCGAGATAGGAAACGCGGACTGCGGTGTTCGGCGCGACCTCGTACTCCATCGTGAAGTTCCACTGCTGCATGTACGGGTTCACACGGTTTCACGCCACCGCGAGAAGCGTGGGGTTGGAGGGAAGGCTCCCGCTACCAGGGAACGGATTCGTCCAAGTCAGCGATGGCACCGGTCCAGGCGCGGGTTCGAACGTCTCCTGCGCGCGGAACGGCGGATTGGTGACGCCCATCCCGAGCAATCCGTTGTACCCTGCGATCACGTTGTAGAAGATCCCATAGCTCGACCGAACGACGAAGCGGTTGCCGAGTGGACGCCACGCAAATCCCGCGCGTGGCGCGAAGTTGTTGCGGTCCGGGAACACGTAGTTGCCAACCGAGAATCCGTTTGCGGCGCCTTCGATCACCGGCAATTTGAGCAGTCGCGAATCCGCGTTCTGCATCCCTTCACGACCACGACGCGATTGAGAGTCGCGTCCCAGTTGGAGATGTCGCCCTGCGCATTGTCGAACGGTGCTGCGTACTCGTAGCGAAGCCCGATGTTGATCGTCAGCGAACGAGTGGCCTGCCAGTCGTCCTGCACGAACGCGAAATAGCGGCTGTTCACGTTTTCGTTCAGCGCGTTCCGCGTGTTGCGCGACGAGAATGACAACGAGCCGAGCAGATAGTCGGCAAACGGATGTCCCGAGTACCTTCCGTCGAACGTGAAGAGCCCCCGTTGCGGCGGAGTGTTCTGCCGATTGAAACTCGAAACCCGATGGAACTCTCCGCCGAACATTGAGCGCATGCCTGCCCCGAATCCACGTGATCGCGTCGTAGATCTCGTAGGTCGCTTGCTGGTCACCGGAACCCGGCGAATCGGCGAACCCCCGAAAGCCGAGAATCACGACTCCTGGCAAACCGCCTAAACCTTCAATTGGCCGGATGAGCCCAGGGATCAGCGAAGCCGGGTCGAAGCTCGAATTCTGAGGCGTTCGGAAGAAACGATTGTGCTGCCATCCGAACCTCGTCTCGTTGAGCGCGATTGGTGAGAAGTTGCGGGTGTACTGCGCCATCGAATTGTTGGTGGAGTTGCCCCAGCCGTCCCAATTGCCGAACTTCTCCGTTCCCGCTCCGCCGATGGCGCTCGAGAAGAACACGCCGGACTGATTGAAAGGCCCGTTGGCCGAGCGGAAGAATCGGCCCGAGATCCGGTCGCGGGCGGAGAGCGCGTAGTCGCCACGGACGGACAATCGATCCACCGGCTCGACGACGGGCACGTTCGCGACATAGTTGTTGCCGAGGCCAGCCGGTGGCGCACCCGGCGTATTCGGATCCGAGAAGAACCTGTCCATGCCTCTTGGTACCGCGCCGATGCGGCCTGACGGAATCCGATTACCCGGATAAGGAACTCCGCCGTTGAACGGATCGCGGATCGGCAATGGCAGCAAACTGAAGTCACCCTCTCGGAGAGCCCTGGTCGGCATCTGAGTAAAGTTGAGGCCCGCGCGATCCAGGCGAAATCCTTCGAAGGTTCCGAAGTAGAAGAGCTTGTTCTTCACCACTGGTCCGCCGAGGGACACACCGTACTCGTTCCGGTTGAATAGCCCACGTGTACCATGCGCGCGCGCTGGCAGCCGGACGAAATGTCCGTGCCCCACCTTGTAGGTGCTGCAGCAGATCGACCGCCCGGCTGTTTGCGTTCCCACGATGGGCGCTAGCGACCGCTCCCGAGCGAAGGCAGCAATCCTCTCCCCGGCTCCCGTCGTGTCGTTGTCGGTGAGCAACACGATCCTCCGGTGGAACGGACGCGGACCCAGACCCTCCGTGAAGATGCTCACCGAGTCGTCCCGAATTCCGAACTTCAGAGCGAGCCAAGCCAGCATCACCTTTCGTGACGGTATGCGGTCGAAAACAGCCAGCGAATCTCTTGAATACCCTCTCTCCGCGCGCGCGGGTCACGCTGTACCCCACCGGCACTCGATCGGGCGTCAGGTAGCTCATGACTCGGAGGAAGGCGAGGCCACCGCCGGCATTGCCGCGCAGGTCAACGATCAGGCGATCACACCCTTTCAATCCGGCTATTCCTTCATCGATCTTCTTGCGATGTCAATGCCAACCGCGCCAGGGAACTTGGTCACCTTCAACCAACCGATTTGGCCATCAAGGCGGGAGATCATCACGTCACCGCCCGGGGAGGGTTGCGTTACGCCAAGCGCGCACTGTGCAGGTTCACAGTACTGAAAGCGCGCGGCGATTCCCTTGGGGACCTTTCGCCTTTCACTCTCCTGAATCAGTCCGCAGTCGGGAGGTCCGACGTTTCGGATCAGGACGCTCAGCCCATCTTCGAATTCCGCCTGGGACTCGGCCTGCAGCAGGGCGTCGCGCCGGTCCGCAGTGATCTGCCGCCAACCACGCTTGTCGAATTCGGGGTTGAAGTGTTTCGACTCGACGACCTTGACGGTTCGGTCGAAGACTTCAGCGCGGTCTTGAATGCTCAGTTCATTCATCGGAATCACCTCGCCAAACTTTTCCTCGCGCGTCGCCCATCAAGCGGAACCCGCCCCAGAGTAGGGGCGACGCATTCTGCCCATACGTGGAGATCATCTGGCGCTTTGCGAAGGTGAGAGCCTCGGCCTTGTCATGGCCGGCACGCAGGTTCTCGTAGAAAGCCTGCATGAGATTCGCGGTGAATGCGTCCTCAGCAGGCCAGACACTCGCGACGACGCTCTGAGCTCCCGTCATCAGAACCGCCTGAGCGCCGTAATCATCCCCGTGGCTCCGTCGTTGTTCGCCTGGATGATCACGGTCCCGCTGCTCACTGCCGTGATGAATCCATTCGAAGAGATGGGAAGTGTAATTCGTTCCTGTCGAGCCGGCCGTGACGTTGCGAGTCGAGTTGTCGGGGTACCGCGCCGTCACAGTGAGTTGCACGATTTGTCCGGCCGAAGTCAGATTCGGCGTGGCCGGCGTGATCGCCAGCGACACCGGAATGTGCGATGCCGAGCCGATCACGATCTCCGGCAGATTCACCGCGGTGGTCGCGCTGAGCGTGAAGAACGCCGACTCACCCGATGTCGTCCTACCGCCCTGGACACAGGTGGTCCGGCCTGGAAGGACTCGCGGCTCTATTCGCCAAAGCCTCAACCCGAGACGATCACATTCAGCGCGATCAACACGGACACCGACCACCAGCGCCTGCTGCGGCTGGAATTCGCCGTTCCGGCGGCGGCCCTGAAGCGGGGCGCCAATGAGATTTCCGTGGCTGTGCGGAGGACCGGAGCATTCCCGCCGCGCAAGTTCGTCAAGATAGAGAAGGCCGAACTCCATTTGAAGTATTTGAAGTAGCGCGTACCGGTTGGTATCCTGGCCGGCCCGGGCTGTCCTCACCCATCGTTAGAATGCATACTTCAGCGCCAGCTGCACAACCCGACCCGCGCCCGAATTGAGGATGCGGCCGAAATTGGCGTTGGCGACGTTGTTGACCGGATTCGAGAACGACGGCGTATTGGTCGCATTGAAGAACTCCGCGCGGAGCTCGACGGAGTGATTTTCGACCACGCGAAACCGCTTGCCAAACACGATATCGAAATTGATCGAGCCGGGACCTTCCATCACGTTGCGGCCCAAATTGCCCCAAGAGCCATCAGCCGGAACGGCGAACGCGGAGCGATTGAAGTATTGCTCGAGCCGCTCCGGCACGGCACGCCCGTTGCTGAGGAAAGGATTGCCGGTGAGGTCCGCCCGTTCACCACCCGTGCCGCTCAACGACGTCGGCCGCCCGGGTACGATGTCGAACGGAATTCCGCTGCGCAGCGACACGACCCCGTTCATCTGCCAGCCGCCGGCGACTTTGCCAAGCAGATCGCTCCGGCCCACCAGGAACGGAATGTCCCACACGAACGAACTGATAAAGACGTGGTCCACGTTGAAACTCGCGCGACCTCGGTTCAGCCGCAAGTTCATCGGCCACGGCTGCGAAAGCGCGGCGCGTCCGCGCGAAATCGTGTCGAGGGCCTGCTGCCAGCTATACGAAGTGAGCACGGTGAAGCCGTGGCTGTAGCGCTTGTCAAAGGTCACCTGCAGCGCGTTGTAGTTGGATGTGCCGTTCGATTCGGAACGGTCCATCAGCGCGAAGCCGGGAATCGGGCGGCGTGCATCGGTGTTCGCGATGGTTGCGCCAGGACCGAACCGGGCCCAGTTGATGTCGCGGCTGCTCCAAAGACTCGTGCCCTTGTTGCCGACGTAGGCGACACGCAACATCGAGGTAGCCGGCAGCCGGCGTTCCACCGTGAGCGACCACTGCTGCACGTAGCCGACCTTGAAGTTTGGATCCCAGTGGTAGTTTCCCGTGCGTGGGCTGAACACGTAGCTGCTGTTCACGGACGCGGGATCGAAGGGAAATGGATTCGGCGTTCCGGACGCGCCGTAGGGATCCTGGAAACTGCCCGGCGCATTGATGGCGACGTTGCGGATGAACGGCTCCACCGCCGATTGAATCTGCCAGCCGGCCCAGCGCAGGTTGTCATAGAACACGCCGTAGCCGCCGCGCAAACTCGTCTTGCCGTTCCCGAACAGGTCCCACGCAAAACCGATGCGCGGGGCAAAGTTGTTGAGGTCGCGATGAAAACCGCCCTTGGGTACGCCCGGATCGCCAGGGAAGACCAGTCCCAGCGGCGCGTTGGGAAACCGTTGCGACTTCTGCCCAGCGATGATCGAAACGAGGTTGCCATTCACCTCAGCCGGCGGCGATCGGGGCTCCCATCGAATGCCGGCGTTGATCGTTACCCGCGGCGCGACACGGATGTCGTCCTGAAAGAAGAAGTCCTGTTCCCAGCCGCGGCCCGCCTGAAACTGCGGCGCCGTTTGCGCAAAGCTGAGCGGCAGACCGAGAAGGAAATCGCCGGAGGCGACGCTGGTGAAGTTGTTGCCGAAGCTGAACGACCCACCCGCGCCGGCGCCCAGCGGAAGGTCGAACCGGAGGCGGCGAACGTCCGCACCCATGCGCATCTGGTGACGTCCGCTGACCCAGTTGAAGGTATCGCCGAACTCGCGCAGTTGCCGGTCCTCCGCGGAGGGACGCCGGCCGGAAATGGCAAAGTCCTGGGTGCTGAGCACCATGAACTTCTGTCCGGCGACCTCCGGAACGAAAATTTTGGCGCCAAGCTGATCGTACGACAATCCCGAGAGTTGCCCGGATTTCTCCGTCACCTGGCTCCAGGTAAAGCGGAACAGGTTCGTCATCGTGGGGCTGGCCACGTGCGTGTCTTCCAGAGTGATGTTGCGGGTCGGGAATCCGATGAAGTTGAGGAACTGCGGCAGTCCGCCGATGTTGATCTCGTCGTTCTCATGCCAGAAGAAACGCGCGGTCAGCCGGTTGCGGCTGGAAAGAGAGTGATCGAGCCGGCCGAGGTATTGATTGAGGTCACGCTCCTGCGGGAAGTTGAAGCGGAAAACCCCACCGGCGCCGCCGGGACTGCGCGGGAGAAGCTCGTCGACGATTCGGCGCGACACGGGATCGACGCGGCTTGCCGGAATTCGGCCGTCCGGAAAAGGCGCGCGGCTGCGCGGATCGGTGGGCACGCGCGGCGAACGAGAAAAGTCGCCCTGGCGTTCGAGGTCGCTCATCAGGTAGTTGATCGTGCGTGTCGAATGAAACCGCTGGGGCGTGCTCTGAAACGAGAAAAAGAAGAACGTACGGTCTTTGCCGTTGTACAGCTTCGGCATCCAAAGCGGGCCGCCGATCGAGGCGCCGTATTGATTCTGACGCAGGATTTCCCGGGCTGGCGAAAAGAACCGGCGCGCGTTGAGCACATTGTTGCGGAAGAACTCGAACGCGGACCCGTGCAACTGATTCGTGCCGGACTTCGTCACCACGTTGATCTGCCCGCCTGCGCCGCGGCCGTACTCGGCGCTCATCGCGAACGAGACTACGCTGAACTCCTGCACCGCGTCCGGATGCGGCATCGCATGGGCCGTATTCGTAAAGCCGTCGACTGCGTTGCCGCCGTCCATCGTGTAATTGCTCATCGTGCCGCGCGTACCGTTGATGGAGAACCCGGCATTCTCCGCGCCGGATTCGCCCGTGTTCCCGGTGACGCCGGGCAGGAGCCGCTGGAGGTCCAGCAGGTTCCGGCCATTGAGAGGCAGTTGTTTGATGCGCTCCGAATCGACCAGGGTGGAGAGCGTTGCGGTGGTGCTCTCCACCAGCACCGCCTGTCCTGTCACCTCAACCGTCTGGTTGGGTGAGCCGACCTCGAGCGCGAGGTCGACCCTCGACCGCTCGTCAGCGCGCACGACGATCCCGGTCTGGACGGCCTTCTTGAATCCCGCGGCTTCCACCTCCACGCGATACTCGCCCACGCCCACCGGAGTGAAGGTGTACTCGCCGTCGTCGCGCGAGGCAACCTCTCTCGCCAGGCCCGTGCCCACATGGGTCAGCGTGACCTTTGCCGCCGCCACGGAGGCACCCGACGCGTCGCGAACAATGCCGTGGACCGCTCCGCTTCCCTGTCCGTTCAGTTGCGGCGCTCCGGCCGCGAGAAGCGCGAGCGTCCATGCGAAGAGTTGCATGAATCGTCTGTCTTCCATGACTAAGCCCCTTTCAAGTTGTCAATGCGTACACGCGTCGATGGCTGGCCGCGAAGGCGTCCCACAACGTCTGCAATGTCTCCCCGGTCGCGACGGCAAAGACGTGCCGGACATGCGTCCGAAACGAACTTCCCGCCGGAAGGTGCAAACCGGGCGGCGAGAGAATGTAGTCCTGCGCGTAGCCGCGGCCGCCCATGCCGATCGCTGACGTCACGGCTTCTTCCGTCATTTGAATATGATGAAGTCCCCGCGGACCGGCAATCGAAACGGACACCGGTTTGCGCCAGTGCGCTTTGACCGTGCCGCCGCCGCGAGCACAGTGCGGAACGTAGCCGAGCCTGGCGCACTCAGAGCCGGCGGCGGCAACGAAGTAGTCGAGGTGCTTGCCGCCGCGATCGGCGAAATTGACGAGAGCACCGTTTTCGTCCCAGTAGAAATGCCCTTTCCGGTCGTTCCAGGCGACGTAGGTTGCGAAGAACTGTCCGTACTCATCGAGCGGCTTGTTCTGTCTGTTGTGGATGGTGATCACGCAGTCGTAGGCGATGGCGGCGTCGCGATCGAAATCCGGAAACAGCCAGTCCTGCCTGGTCTCGACTCCATCCATCTCGTATTGGGTCCAAACGCGCACGCCCCAACCGTATTGCCGCACTCCGCCCGTAGCGGAAACCAGTCGCGTGTATTCGTCGTTTCTCGGTCCGAACACGCGTGGATAGCCTCGCCACCATTGCCATTCGCGGGTGTCCCATTCAAACGCGTTCGGTACGCCGCCGAGAGCGGCGATGCGAATTGCCAGCGGACCGATGCGGCCTTTGTTCGCGTCTTCGGTGGGGGCGGAGGTGAACGGCAGGTCGACCTCGCCGGCATCCTCTCCATCGCGCGTTCGCCACGAAATTACGGCAAGGTCGCGACCGGGTCCGTGGCCATTACGCACCACCCGGACCGAAGATCGCCCACGAGTTGCGCCAAGCGTGGGCGCCGCTGCCAACCAGCCCAGCGTGCGGGCGAAACGGCGGCGGTTCATACGGCGCCTCTGTTCATGCCACCTGCGCCCGGAACGAGTACAAACGCGAATCCTTGAGAAGAAAAACCAGCCGGATTCGTTTACCGGCGAGTTCGCGAAGCGACCGGTCATTCGCCCAGCGTACGGGACGCTCTTCTTCCGCCCACGGAAAAGGATGCACGCGGTTGAACTTCGCGCGGTGTTCCCCGGAGAAGCCCGGGATCGGATTTCCGCCTTCCTCGTGGGCCTCCACCTCGATCGACCCGCCGCCACCGTTATAGAAGCCCTGGGCGTAGCGTGTGTAGTTGCAGTTCACGATCAGGTCGCCGCCGGGCCAGGTCATCGGCTTGGTGATCAACTGCCCTTCCTTGAAGTCGGCACGGATGGCGGCGAAGCGGTCGGCGGCGAGCACTGCCATCCCCACCGCACCGTAGGTTTGACCGAGTTCCTGGCCATGCGCGCGGCTGCGTCCGCCGAAGTAGAAGCGGAGCATGTTGCCGACGCGAATCGGCGCGGTGTTCACCGTGCTGTTCCAGCGTTCGTTCCACGGATACTTCGGCGCGATGAGCGGCTTGCGCACCACCGGCCGATGCCACGCGGCGCCGTCGTGGCTCCACGCGGGTTGGATCTCGAATACGTCCGGATTGCCCATCCACCGTTCGACCAAGCCCAGGTACATGTCGTTGTACGGGAATCCGGTGAAACCGTAGAGTTCGACATTCGGATCGTCCTGAAGATCCGGCCGGATGATCGGCTCGGGTTCGGTCCAGTTGACGAAGTCGTCGCTTTCGCTTCGCCAGATGCTGCGCGCGCGATGGCGCTGCAGCATGAACTTGTGGCGCAGGTAGGCGACAAACTTCCCACGATGGTCACGGGTGCCCATGAGATTGGTCTGATCGCCGCTGGTGGTCAGCACCGGTTCCGGCCGCATGTTCCACTCGAGGCCATCCTTGCTGAAGCCGACGTAGGTTCCGGTCGGCTTTCCGCCTCCCGCGGCATAAAACATGAACTTGAAGGGATGTTTCGTATCCGCGGCGTCATGGCATACCGTGCAGGCCGTAAAGGACTGGTCGCCGGGAGGCATCCAAAGGATGTTGTTCGCTTTGTTGCCCGCGTATTCGAAGAGTCCCAGTTTGGGCCGCTCCCAGCGCATCCCGTCACGGCTGACCGCCATGCACAGGCGCATCGGATCGGGGCGGTTGTAGGTCATGTAATAGAGCCGCCACTCGTTGCCCACGCGATGGACCGAGCCGCCGGAGATCACGATCTGGTAGCCTTCCCACGGTGTTTCCGGCTTCACCATCGGCTCAGGAAAGATCTCCGCCGATTCCCACGATCGTTCCAACCTGTAGGTCTCTTCGATCCACGTGTCATCGAGAAAAAGCTGACTCTTGCGAAGATCCTTGCGGGACGCGTCGGCGGCATAGCTCCTGCCTTGCGTAGCCGGTGTGGGCGGCTCCGCCAGGAGCGCCGCGGCGCCAACGGCTCCGCCGAGGAACGATCTCCGGGTCTTCACAAAAGTCCTGTCGAGCATTGACAAAGATGGCTCTACAGCAGAATCTGTGGGTTTGAGTAGGTTGCCGGATGCAGAGGAGGCAATGCGTTGGAGGGCCGCTTCGTTTTGGAAGTTGAGAGGGCTGGG
>SYLY01000353.1 GCA_005808475.1 Acidobacteriota bacterium | reverse complement strand
GATTGCGTGCCGCCGAGCACCGCCGCCAACGCCTGCAGCGCGACCCGAACCAGGTTGTTGTCCGGTTGCTGCGCGGTGAGCGACGCGCCCGAGGTCTGCGTGTGGAAGCGCAAGGTCATTGACCTGGGATCCTTCGCGCCGAACCGGTCGCGCGCGATTTCCGCCCACAGGCGGCGGGCCGCGCGGAACTTGCCGATCTCCTCGAGGAAGTCGTTCTGCGCGTTGAAGAAGAACGACAGGCGCGGCGCGAAGCCGTCCACCGCCAGCCCGGCGCTTAGCGCGGCCTCCACGTAGGCGATCGCGTTCGCCATGGTCAGCCCCACTTCCTGGGCGGCGGTGGAACCGGCCTCGCGAATGTGATACCCGCTGATCGATATGGGATTCCAGCGCGGCATCTCGCGCGCCGCCCAGGCGAAGATGTCGGTGACGATCCGCATCGCCGCGCGCGGCGGGTAGATGTGCGTGCCGCGTGCGATGTACTCCTTCAGGATGTCGTTTTGGATGGTGCCCTGCAGCCGCTTCGGATCGGCTCCCTGCCTCCGCGCCGCGAGTGCGTAGAGGGCCAGCAGGATGGCCGCGGTGGAGTTGATCGTCATCGACGTGGTGACCTCGTCGAGACGGATCGAGTCGAACAACACCTCCATGTCGGCGAGCGCGCCGCTCGCGACGCCGACGCGCCCCACTTCGCCGGCGGCGAGCGGGTGGTCCGAGTCCATGCCCATTTGGGTGGGCAAATCGAACGCTACCGAAAGCCCCGTGATTCCCTGCGACAAGAGGTACCGATACCGGCGGTTGCTTTCCGCCGCGTCGCCGAAGCCGGCGTACTGGCGCATCGTCCAGAGCCGGTCGCGATACATGCGGGGGTGGATGCCGCGAGTGTAGGGAAACTGGCCGGGAACATCGGAGTTCATCGGTCGCTCACGTCTTGCCGATCTTGCGGGCGCGCACGAACGAGTAGATCCCGTAGCCCAGCATGATCACCCCGAAGATCATCGTCAGAAAGATGCGGCCCAGGCCCACGATGTCGCCGTTGAAGGTGGTGAGGCTACGGTAGGCGCTGGGAATCGACCAGAGCGCCAACACGATGAAAAAGAAGCCGATGATCTCGTTCCACAAGACGCGGAGCGGCTTGATGATGGCGGGGAGGACTTCGGCGGCGAACTTCTTGGCGGTACCCAGCATGGATTGGAGAACGGACATCCCCATCGTATCGCAGGGCGGTTAAGGCGAACACCCTAGCAAAAATGTTTGGTCACCTTCGTCCCGTGTTAGGTGGATCGCCGGCGCCAGACTGCATCCGTTTTCCCTGAACGTCCGGATCTCTTTTGTTTTCAGCGCGGATACAGCCTCGCGCATCCGGAGGCCCGGTTTGGCGCCTGTCGTGCAATGTATAAGGGCAAGCGGCAAGAGCCGCACCGAGAAGCGAAAGAGGTACACGAAAATGAAGATCCAAACCAAAGTGAAGTCCGGCAGCGCCATCTGGGGCGCGTAGTTTTCGCATTCGAACTACATCGACAAGGTCACACGAGGGGAGCCACCATGAAGATCCAAACCAAAGTGAAGTCCGGCAGCGCCATCTGGGGCGCGTAGCCAACGCTCGAGTCAGCACCGCCGCCCCGCTTCTCCGAGAGCGGGCGCGGTGGTTTCGCTTTTGAGCCCCCCACGGAGGGAGGCGTATTTGTTAACATCGGCGCATCCACCTGGCGCCGAAATGCTTGGTAAAACCGTAGGCCATTACCGAATCGATTCCCTGCTCGGATCGGGCGGGATGAGTGTGGTCTACGCGGCCACGCACGTCGAGACGGGCCTGCCCGCTGCCTTCAAGGTCCTTTCGGAGAAGGCGTTCACCGATCCCGACCACCGCCGCCGTTTTCTCGCGGAATCGCGCGCCGCCACGTCGCTGCACCACGACAACATCGTGCGAGTGCATGAAACCGGATCGGTGGAACTGGATGGCGCGACCGTTCAGTACATCGCGATGGACCGCATCGACGGGGAGTCCCTCGAGGCGCGTTTGCGGCGAGGCGCCGTCCCCCATCGGGAAGCCGCGCGGATTAGCGTGGCGATCGCGGCGGCTTTGGATTCGGCGCACGCGGCGGGTATCGCGCATCGCGATCTCAAGCCCGGCAACGTGATGATCGCGCGCGACGGCGCGGTGAAGGTGCTCGACTTCGGGCTCGCCAAGCGGATCGGATTCCAGGCCGCGGCCGGCGCCCAAACCGAGGCGATCGCCGAATCGGTCACTATTGCCGGAACGATCGTCGGCACGGTGGCCTACATGGCGCCCGAACAGGCCGAAGGCAAGCCGGTGGATCATCGCGCCGACATCTTCTCCCTCGGCGCCGTCCTGTACGAGATGCTGAGCGGGCGCCGCGCGTTCGGCGGCGATTCGCAGTTGGTGGTGATCTCGGCGGTGCTGGCCAAGGAGCCGGAGCCACTCCCGGAGAGCGTCCCGGCCGGTCTCCGCCGGCTGGTCGAACGATGCTTGCGCAAGGACCCGCGGCGGCGGGTGCAGTCGATGGCCGACGTCCGGGCGGCTATCGAGGACGTCCTCGCCGAAACCGGAGCGGCTCGCGGAGAGACCTCACGCCGGCGAATCGTGGGAACGCTGGCAGGGGCCGGCCTCGGCGCCGCGGCGGGGATCGGAGCGGCCCGCTTCCACTATCGCCGCGAGCCTGCCAATTTCCAGCGGCTGACGTACCGCCGCGGCGACGTGATGTACGCGCAGTTCGGTCCCAACGGCGCGGTGGTTTACAGCGCGGCGTGGGACGTCGAACCACCGAAGCTGTTCGTGGCGCAGCCCGGCAACCGCGAGGCGTCTCCGGCGAGCGTGCCGCCTTGCAACATTCTGTCCGTTTCCTCGAAGAGCGAACTCGCGATCCTGCTGGGCAGCGAGCGGCTGGGCACGCTGGCGGTGGTTCCCTTCGGCGGCGGAACTCCGAAACCGGTGCTGGAAAACGTGGGTTTCGCCGATTGGGCCCCGGACGGCGACGCGATGGCGATCGCCAGGCGCACGGACCGGCGGTTTCGCGTCGAGTATCCGATCGGCGCCGTGTTGCACGAATCGGACAGGCCGAACGAAAACGTCCGCGTCTCGCCCGACGGCCGCTCGGTGGCGTTCTTCGCGATCGACAACGCATCGGGCGACTACTCGATCACGGTGTGCGGTCCGGACCGGAAGGCGCGCGCGATCTCTCGCGGATGGCGCGCGGCGGGAGGACTCGAATGGAGCCCCGGCGGCCGCGAGTTGTTCTTCTCCGCTTCTCGCACCGGAGGAGAGCCGGCCGTCCACGCGGTTTCGATGAGCGGCGAGGAACGGGTGGTGTTCAAGGCTCCTGGCTGGCTGCACCTGATGGACATCGGCCCGCACGGCGAGATGCTGATGGCCGCCGCCTCCTCCCGTCTCGGAATCGTGGCGAAGACGCCTTTCCGCAATGCGCCGCGCGATCTTGCATGGCTCGAGGCGTCGCGTGTGTTCGACCTGTCCGCCGACGGGACCGAACTGCTGTTCGCCGAACTCTCGTATGGCGATGGCCGGAACGCCGCCATCTACCGGCGCCGGACCGACGGGTCGCCGGCCGTGCGGGTCGGCGTCGGCAATCGGGCATCGCTTTCGGCCGATGGCAAGTGGGCGGCTTGCGTCCAGGCGGGGGATCGCGGGCCGCACCTGGCGCTGTTGCCCACGGGCATCGGCGAGGCGCGCGTCCTGGCGCCGGACGGCATTCTATACGAAAGCGCGGAGCCGTTCGCCGATGGGCGCAGACTGCTTTGCGCCGGCGCGGAACAGGGGAAGGGCGTCCGCGCCTGGATCCGCGCGATCGATGGAGAGCGCCCCGAACCGGTAACGCCGGAAGGAGTGCGAGCCACAAAGCTCGCGCCGGGCGAGCGGGCCGCCGTTTCCATCGAACAGGGACGGTTCACGCTACGGCCCTTCGATGGATCGGCGCCGCGTCCGATCGCGGACGCGAGGGAAGGTGAAGCCGCCGTGCGATGGAGCGGCGACGGCCGGCATCTCTTCGTCGCGGCGCAGGGCTCCGGCTCGGTGTCGATCGCGCGGATCGAAGTCGCCAGCGGGCGGCGCGAGAAGTGGTTGGACCTCGAGCCACCCGAGCCCGGCGCGGTCTTTTGGGCGTCGCCGGTGCTGTCGGCGGACGGGCAGTACTACGCGGCGTCATTCCGCCGCGACACATCCGATCTCTATCTCGTCACCGGTCTCGAATGACCGACGCCGCGGCTGCGTTCGACACCAGCCGCAGCAGCCGGCCGTCGTCCTCGCCGGAAGGCCGCGTGGTGAGGATCACGCATACCAGGTTCGACTCCGGGTCGGCCCACGCCACCGTGCCTGTCGCGCCGGAATGCCCGAACGCGCGCGGCGACACGACGTCTCCGAAGTAGGCCCAGACGGGCGAATTCCCCAGCCCCCAGCCGAGTCCCCAGGGCTTGTTCAGCGCGCCGTTGCGGTCGGTAGTCATGCGCGCGACGGTCTTGGGGCTGAACAGCCGGTATCCGCCGTAGGCTCCGCCCTGGAGCATGGTCTGCAACAGCACGGCGAGGTCGCGCGTGGTGGAGTGCATACCGCCCCAAGGATGTCCCATGTCCCGCCAATACGGGCTGTTGGCGCCGAAGCTCGCCAGATCGGCGGGACTGCCGCCGCCCTGGCACCACGCCGTGTCGGCGATCTTGCGCCCGCCCAACCCGAGAGAACTCGATTTCATCCCTAGCGGTCCGAAGATCTCCTGCTGCTCGAAGTCGCGCAGCCTCTTGCCGGAGACGCGTTCCACGATCTCGCCGGCGAGCAGCGTTCCCATGCTCTGGTAGCGGAAGTCGGCGCCGGTGGGATAGAGGAGCGGAGTGGCCAGCGCCTTGCGAACGAACTCGCTGAGCGGTGCGTGGGCGCGGCGCAGTTCGGTGTTTTCGGGCAGCATGTCCGGCATGCCGGAGATATGCGACAGCAGGTGCCGCACGCGGATCTCCTTGTGCGCGATCTCCGGCAGGTACTTGGAAGCGGGGTCCTCGATCGAGACCAGGCCCCTCTCCACCAGGATCATCAGCGCCACCGCGGTCACCGGTTTGGTGATCGACGCGAGCAGGAACACCGTGTCCGGCGTCACCGGCCGGGCGTCCGGCTCCGGCGACATCTTCCCGTAGCCGCGATGCAGCGCGATGCCGCCATCCTTGGCGACCAGAAGCGACGCCGCCAGCACGCGCCCTTCGCGGGTTTCCTTGTCGAGTATCGCCGACGCCCGTTCGAGGCGCGCGGCGTCCAGGCCCACCTGCGCCGGCGTCACCGTGCGAAGCTGCGCTTCCGCCAACATCGAGCTCATGGCCAACCCCAGCACGCCTCTCATCGCATCACCACGTCCCACACCTTCGTGCGGCGATCCTTGCCGCCGGGGCCCTGAACCTCGAGCGTGACGACGTAGTTGCCTTCCTTGCCGTAGCGGTGCACCGGATGCTGTTCGGTGGATGTCTGGCCGTCGCCGAACTCCCAACGCCAACTGCTGGGCGCGCCGTACGAGCGATCCTGGAACGCGGTGAGCCGGCGATCCATGTCGAGCACCTGGAACGACCAGTCCGCCTCGATGGGACGGCGCAGTTTCGCCTCCACCGGCATCAGCTTGAACGCCACCGCGTCGGACGCGTTGCCGTACATGGTGGTCTTGTGCGACAGGTTCCAGAAGCCGCGATACTTCGGGTTGGCGGCGTCGTCGTAGTCGAGCACGGACCAGCTCAAGCCGACGATCTTGTTCTCGTACAGTTTCGACTCGACGGCGCGAGCAGAATCCTCTGGCGCGTAGTCGAACGGCGTGATCCAGAATTCGAGCGTCAGCTTGCCGCTTTCACCGGGCTTGAACGAGTAGTCGTAGGCGGCGTTGGCCCACGGCAGATCCTTGATCCAGGGCTGGCTGCCCCACACCATGGTCCACTCCTTGTCGAGCGGAGGCGTGAAGATGTGGTAGTTCTGAGCGTGGACGCCGTGGAACTGGAAGAAGCCGTTGTTGGCGTTGACCGCCTTCTGATCGGGGTGGAGTTGGGGGATGAGCGGACCGCCGGAGAGATCGCCGTCCACCACTACTTCGAAGATGTCGTTGTGAAGGTCGCGCGCGGCGAAGTCCCAGTAGTTGTCGTAGGTCTCGTAGAGGAAGTAGAGCCGGTTCATCCCCTTGACCCAGCCGACCTTCACCTTGACGTCGAGATCCTTCGGGTCGTGCGGCGATTTGTTCACCGTGTCGCGCAACTGATCCTGGCCGATGGAGTAGGATTCGGGCACGATCGCCCAGTCGCCCGCCTTGCCGTCGATGGTGGGGATCTTGTTGGCCGGAAACTGGAAGATCTTGAATTCGACGCCAGGGCGTTCGAGGGCTTGCAGGGACAGAGTGAAGACGGCGAGGGTCGCGGCGCGCATGGGGGAATTGTATCGCGTACCGCCGCCGTCACTTCGGCAGGCCGGGCTCCCGGAAGCTGCGTTCCACCAGATCCTTCACGTCCGTCGAGACGCCGTGGTCGCGCCACAGCCATCGCATCATCTCCGGGATCATGGCTCCGCCCTGCTTCTGTCCGTGCCGGCCGATGCCCCACGAGTAGTTCACGTCGTAGCCTTTCGCGGTGAGCGCCTTCATCAGCTTGACGTTCTGGGCGAACCAGTCCCGTGTTTCGTCGTGGGTCCCGTCGCGGCGCTCGCCGCGATTGTCGTTACGGCCGTCCTGCAGGAAAATCCGGACCGGCTTCTTTTCGCTCGCCAGCACCTTGTCCGAATAGGCGTGCCCGCCGCGCAGATTCACGAAGCTGCCGACGATGCTCAGCACCTTGCGGAACTCGTCCGGCCGCTCCCAGGCCACCGTGAACGCGGCGATGGCGCCGGAACTGGCGCCTCCGATGCCGCGCCGCTCGGGGTCCTTCGAGATGTTGTAGTCCTTGTTCAGCGCCGGCAGCAACTCGTCCGCGATCACGCGCGCGTACTTGTCGGCGAGCGAGTTGTACTCGGCGGGACGGTTGGTGTTGCGGTCGCCCCAGTCGCGCGGGTGCGGTTCGGGCTGATCCGGACGGCGGCCAGGATTGATGAACACGCCGATCATCACGGGGATCTCGCGCCGGTAGATCAGGTTGTCCATCACGTTCCGGGCGCGGGCATCGCCCTCGGCGAACAGGAACGCCTGGCCGTCGTTGAACACCATCAGCGCGGCTTCCTGTTTCGGATCGTACTGCGCCGGCACGTAGACCCAATAGGTGTGCTGCGTGCCGGGATAGGCCTGGCTCGGCAGCGTGAACGGACCCTTGATCGCGCCCTTGGGCACGCCTTCCTGGGGAAGCGAGTCCGGGCCCAGCTTGTAGTAGAAATCCGTGTTCGGACCTTGCGGACCCTGCGCCGCCGCGATCCCGGCGGCAAGCGCCGCCGCCAGCCATGTGCTCATCGCAACGCCCCTCTCTTGATCCATGCGGAGATGTCGTCCAGAACATACTCCGCCATGGCGCCGCCGCGCGCGTACTCGGCCGGCGTCGATTTGCCTTCGCCCTCGCGGAACAGGTGATTCAGCTTCGGATAGCTCTTCAGCGTCACGCGGTCCGATTTCCCGAGCCCGCTTCTCCAGCCGGCGAAGTCGGCCATGGTGACCTGATAGTCGCGCTCGCCCTGCAGGATCAGCATCGGCGCGGCGATGGATTTCGCGGCCGCCACGGGGTCGTACGACTCGAGGTCCTTCCAATACGACTCGGGCGCGGCCCGCTTCAGTTGCTCCGCCATTTCCGGCGCCGCGCCCACGTACTTGATCTGCTCCTCGATCAGCACCGGGATCGGACGCGTGTTGCCGGCGAGCACCACGACGCCGCGCAACGCCGGATCGCGCTTGGCGATCCGCGGCGCGAGATAGCCGCCCAGGCTGTGGCCGATCAGGTAGATTCGCTTCGGGTCGATATCGGCTTGGGTTCGCAGCAAGGCGGCGGCGTTCACGGCGTCCTCGACGGTCTCTTGCTCCACCGTGAATTTGGACGGATCGGCGGGAGGATACATGCGCGTGCGCTTTACGTAGCGAAGCGAGGCGATACCGCGAGCGCTGAGCCCATCGGCGATGTCGCGGAAGAACTTCACCGGTCCGATCGTCTCGTCTTCGTCTTGCGGTCCGGATCCGTGAACGAGCACCACCGCGGGAAACGGTCCTCTGCCAGCCATGGGAGCGGTGAGCTTGGCGGGAAGGCGAATGGCTCCCGAGATCACGGCGAGTTCCTCGGGATCGGGCGGAGGCGGCGCGACGCGCAGCCCCAGCAATCGATTCTCGCCGTTCAGGACGACGCGGATGCCCAGGCGGCCGTTGTCGCACGCGGCGCCGAACAGGTACATCCCTGCCTGTTCGGCGAGCGGCTTGGCGTCCTCCGCCGCGCACCGGCCGTACTGCATACGGATGGCGGCGAAGCTCTGCTCGAACACGCCGGGCGGGATCTGGGGCCGCAACTCGTCCGCGAAGCGGGACATGAGGGCGCCGTGATCGCCGGCGAGCGCCTCATTCACCGCGGCGCGCGCGACATCCTCTTGCGACTGCGCCAGCAGCGCCGGCGCGAGCGCCAACGCAAACCACGGCCTCATGGCCGGATTTCGACGCGCACCAGTTCCAACGGCAACGGCGCTTCGTTGAATCGCGTGGGCGCGCCCTTCTTCAAGTTGACCACCGCGCCGGTTCCCACCTGCACATCCACCGCGGAGAATTCGTTGACCGGGCACGATCCGCGCGACGGGCACGCCAAGCGCGAGATCCGCAGCTTTCCCGCGTCGTGAACCACCGTGTCGCCCTTGGCCGCCGCTACGCGCGCCGTTTCCTTCAATTCGAGTCCGCGGAATTCGATCCGCACGTGTGGATTCGACTCCAGGCCGCCGCCCACCATCAAAGCGCCCGTGGCGACGTCTACGGAGATGAGTCCATGGTCGTCCATCCGTTCGGGCGGCATCGAGTTGACGCGGGTGACGCGCACAGCTCGTTCCTCGATCTCCACTTTGAACGGGTCGGGCGGCTCGCGGGACGGATCGCCGGCGATCGACAACCCGGGACGCGCCTTCCGCAACGCGGCGAAGCCCTTCTCCGAGAGGCCGGTGTCCTTGAGTTCCACCCATTGCAGCGCCGGCAGCGCGGCCAGGTGCGCCGCCCCGTCGTCGCCCAGGCGCTTGCACGCCAGCAGGTTCAGACGCTCCAGCTTCTTCAGCGCGCGCAGCTTCTCGATGCCGCGGCCGCTCACCGGCGTCCCCGACAGATTGAGTTCGCGCAGGGCGGCGAGCGTCGCCACCGGTTCCACGCCCAGGTCGGTGATGCCGACGAACCACAAGCCGGAGTCGGTGCGCTGCTTGCCGCTGAGGTCGAGCCTGGTGAGATTGGGCAGCGACCGCAGCACCTGCAGACCGACCTCGGTCATCTTGTTGCCGCCGAGGCCGAGTTCGCGCAGGTTCGAATACTTGGGCAGGTGCTGGAGGCCGGAATCGGTGACCTCGGCGTAGCCCACGTCGAGCGCAACGATCGACTCCTTGCCCGCGAATAACGAAAGCGTGTTATCGGTAACCTTGGTGCCGCGCAGATTCAAACGCTCTATGCGGGGCCAGTTTTTCATCGCGGCCAGGCCCTCGTCGGTGACCAGTTCGGCGAACCACAGATCGATCTCGCGGACGTTCTTCAGATCCCTGAGCCGCAGCAGGCCGAGATCGGTGATGCGCGTCAACGACAGGTCGAGCTTTTCGAGCGCCGGCATCGCCGCCACGCGGTCGAGATCGGAATCGGCCACGTAGGTTCCGCGCAGGTTCAACCGCACGACCTCGCCGCGGGCGTTCGTTTCGGCGTTTCCGCCGAGTTGCGCGACCCAATCGGTGTTGACGACGGCGAAAAACAGCAATGGCAGTGCTTGCATGGATCAGCTCCCGCGGCGGTTGGGCAGCGACGAATCGCGGTCGAAGACGATGCGGCATTCCGGCAGCGCCTCGCGCAGCCGCTTTTCGCCCTTTTCGGTGACCAGCGTGTGATAGAGATTCAAATTGCGCAGCCCCTTCATCGCGGCGAGCGTGTCCAGCCCCTTGTCGGTGACGATCCCCGTATCGAGGCTCAGGTCCTTCAGCGCCGGCATCGTCTTCAGAATTTCGAGTCCTGCGTCGGTGATCTGGGTGTAGTTCAGGTTCAGCGATTCCAACGTGGCGATGGCGGCCAGCGAGGGGAGCCCTTTGTCGCTGACGCGCGTGCGGTTTACCTCCAGGCGGCGGAGTTTGCCGAGTCCGCTCAGGTGCTTCAATCCGGCGTCGGTGTAGCGTCCATAGCCGAGCCGCAGATCCTCGAGCGAAGTCAGGGCGGCCAGATGCGCCATGCCCTTGTCGTCGATGTCGTTGGAGCCGAGGTCGAGTTCGCGCAGTTGCGACAGCGGTTTCAACGCGATCAGCCCTTCGCTGGTAAAGTCGGTGTGGCTGACGCGGAGCCGCCGCAGCCCGCCGAGCTTAGCGATGGACTCGAGGCTCTCGTCGTTGATGGGAGCGCCCGACAGCTCGAGATCCTCCAGCTTGGAGAACCGGCGCAATGAAGCGCCTTTCACGCCCGTGTGATTCAATCGCAGCCGCTTGACGCCGGCCGGAATCGACTCCAGTCCGCGGTCGGTGGTCAAAGTGTGGCTCAGGTTCACGTCCTCGAGCGTGGCGTGGCCGGACAGCGCGCGCAGCCCCACGTCGCCCACCTCCGTGGCCGAGAGATCCACCGAGCGAAGGCCCGGCGCGCTAGCCAGATTCGCCACTTGCGCATCGGTCACCGGCGTGGAGGCCAGGTCGATGCGTACGAGCTTGGCGCCCTCGACATCGGCGTGGCCGCCGAGTCCGCGCACCCCCGCGGCGATGGCGGCGGCGCCGGTTCCGCGCAGAGGCGCCGAGGTGATGGCGCGGGCCGGAGCCGAGTCGAGGAAGTTGATCGTGACGCCGGGCAGCGCCTTCTGGAACGCGTCCACTCCGGTGCGTGTCACGCGCGTGTAGCGCAGGTCGAGAGTGGCGAGGTTCTTCAGGTGCTTCAACTTCTCGAGCCCCGCGTTGGTCACGCTGGAGCGGTAGAGGTTCAGTTCCCGAAGCCGGGTCAGGCCGGCGAGCGCGTCCAGCCCGTCGTCGGTGATCTTGGCGCCGAGCACGTTCAGCGTTTCGAGCTTGGTGAGTCCGCGGAACGACTCGAGCGCGGAGTCGCTCAACCGGCAGCCGTAGAGATCGAGATGAGTCAGGTTGACCAGCCCCGCGATGTGCGCGGCGCCGGCGTCGGTGACGAGAGTGTCCTTCAACACCAGCCGCTCCATCTTGATCTTGTCCTTCAGCGCCTCCATGCCGGAGTCGTCGAACAGCGTGTAGCTCATATCCACCGATCGCAGATTGAGGAACGGGGCGAGAGCCTTGCCCTTGATGCGGCTCTGCTGCATGCGGATATCGCGAAGGTTGGCGAGCGGCCGCATGAGCGTCAGACCCTTGTCCTGAATGTTCATCGTGGTGAGGAAGTGGACGCTGGTGTGGATCTTTTCGAGCGTCTTCACGCCCGCCAGATACTCGAACGCGTCGTTGGAGTCGCGTTTGGAGCCCGCGCCTTCGTTCCACATCGGCGCCGGCAGATAGATCTCGCGCAACGCCGTCAGGTTGCGGAGCCGCTTGAGGTCGTCCGGGTTGATCAGCGTGCCCGTGAGATCCACGGTGTCGATGCGGAGTTCCGCGGGCAGCTTGTCGAGATCGCGAACCGGGGCGCGCATCCCCACGGGGATCACGCCGCCGCCGTTGCGGACGATCCACTCGGCGATGTTCCGTTCGGGCTCCTGGGCGGCCGCCAGTCCGGCGAGAAGGACGAGGATCGGGGTGCGCATCAGTGGTCGGCGACGCCTCCATCGGAAAAGACGAATTGGGGCCGGGTGACCGGCTTGTAGGGATGCTCGGCGGCGATCTTCTCGTCCAGATCCACGCCGAGACCGGGCCGGTCCGGCAACTCGGCGAAGCCATTCTTCACCACCGCCCCGCCGCCCTGGAACAGGTCGAGCACCCATTGCTGCCGGTTGGGATTGTATTCCTGGATCGTGCAGGCGGGCGTGGTGGCGTCCACGTGCAGCGACGCCATCGTGCTGACCTCGCTCTGCGGATTGTGCGGCGCCATCTCGATCCGGTACGTTTCCGCGATCACGCCGATCTTCTTCATCTCGAGGATGCCGCCCGCGTGGCAGACGTCCGGCTGGACGTAGTTGACCAGATGGCGGGAGCAGAATTCGGCGAATCCGTACTTGGTGAAGGATCGCTCGCCCGTCGCCAGCGGGACCTTCGTTTTCTGGCGCAACAACTCGAGCTCGCCGAGATCCTCGAGTTGCGTGGGCTCCTCGACGAACATCGGGCGCAACTCTTCGATGCGCGTGCAGAAGTCGACCGCCATGGTGGTGGTGAGCTGGCCGTGAGCGTCGATGCAGATATCGAAGTCGTCGCCGACGGCTTGGCGGACGGCGGCCAGCCGCTCATGCGCCTGGCGCACGGCGAAGTTCGGCATCACCAGTTCCTTGTCGACCCGGATGAAGCCCGATTTCGCGGCGGTGTAGCCTTCGGACTTCGCCTGTTGGAACGCTTCCACCGTGGAGCCAACGTCTTTGTAGAGGCGGATCCGTTTGCGGGCCGCGCCGCCGAGCAGCTTGTAAACAGGCTGTCCGAGAGCCTTGCCGAGGATGTCCCAGAGCGCAATCTCGATGGCGCTAATCGCGGAGTTGAGAATCGGGCCGCCGCGCCATCGCGGGTAGCGGAACATCGCCTGCCAGTGGAGTTCGATGTCGGTGGGATCCTTGCCCGTCAGGTAGCGTTCGTGCTCGAGAATCGCCTGCGAGAGCGTGGCTTCCTTGCTGGTGATGGAGCCTTCGCCGAGGCCGGTGAGCCCCTGATTCGTGTAGACCTTGCAGAAAACCCAGTTGACGCTGCCCACGTTGACCACGAAGGTCTTGATACCGGTGATTTTGAGGTTGAGCGGCTTCGCTTTTTCGGTTGCGGCGCGGACCGGCGCAAGCCAAGCCGAACCGGCCAAGCCGGCGGTGGATCGGAGAAAGTCGCGGCGAAGCATGGGATCGATGCCCTCGCCGTGAATTATCGCACTACGGCCGGTTCCCCTGTTTCACCCAGTCGACGTCGAAGTGGGCATGCTTGATCGACTTGCCCTCGGGAACGAAGTAGCTGTAGCTGGCGTGCAGGGAGCCGTCGCGCGCTTCCCAGAGCGAGGGGTAGTGGTAGGAACCGCCCTCCTTGTTCTCGAGGTGCCGTTTCCATTTCCAGGACTTGCCCTCGTCGTCCGAGATCGAAACCGCCAGCGAGTGCCGGCCTTTCTCGGTGTCGTTGTAGATGAGCGCCCAGGAACCGTCGCGCAAGGTGATGACCTCGGAACCCGAGCCGGGATTCGGAAAGTCCGAGTCGACAGGGACGGACCAGGTATCGCCGTTGTCCTTCGATACGGACACGTGCAGCCGCTTCGGCGCCGGGCCGTTGTCGCGCATGTAGGCGGTGAGCGTGCCATCCTTGCCGCGGGCGATCGCCGGCTGGATCGCGCCGAACCCCACCAGCGGCTCGCTCGCCTTCCAGGTCATGCCGCCGTCGTCGGTGATCCCCATGATCGAAAAGCTGTAGCCGTCGGAATACAGGGGCACGATGATGCGGCCGGACGGCAGTTCCACCGGATGAGCGCGTGTCATCCATCCCATTCGCGAGAAGTACTTGTCCTTCGACTTCTCGATCGCGTTCTTCAGGTAGCGCTCCTCGCGCGAACCGGGAGCGGCCTTGGCCAGCGCCGGTCCCAGGGCGTCTTGCGTGCGGGCGGCGAAGTTCGGCGGGATGAAGGTGATGATGCCGGAGTGCTCCCAGCGCGGCGGCGCCGCCGGGTTGCGGAACGACGACGAAATGGAGTATTTCATGATCGCCGTGTGCCATTCGTTGGCCATGATCACGGGCCAAAGCAGCCAGAGCCGCTTCTTCGAGTCGACGAAGACGGTCGGGTTGCAGTCGGGGAAGTTCGGCGTATCCGCGAGAACCCGCGGCGCGGACCACTCCTTCTTCCCTTTGTCGAGCCGCGAGAAGCGGATATCGACATCGTCCGCCGTTCGTTCGCCGGAGCCGCGGTACCAGACGGTGAACAGACCGCCGCCCGGCAGTTCCACCACCATGGACGAATGGTTGTGCTTCTTTTCGAGCGGAAAGATCAGCTCGGATTCGAGGAACGCCTTTTCGGCGGCCGGGGCGGAGCCGGCGAGGAGGATCAGGGAAAGGATCAGAGGCAGCATTGTCGGGGAGTCACCAGCGCGACCGGCGACACCGTTCGATCTTGCTGGAAATACCCCTCCGCTGTCAAGCTCCGGTAGACTTTGCCGGCCACATCCGACGCCACCGGGCCGTTGATCGGCCGGCCGCCCGTGAGCAACACGACCACGGCGATCTTGTTCTTCGACGAGTCGTTGAACGAAGCGAACCAGCCGAGATGCGTCGGCGACCACTGGTCGGTGCAGGTGCCGGTCTTGCCGAGGATAGTCTCCTCCTGGCTCCAACTGGCGCGCCGCGCCGTGCCGTGATCGACCGCGGCCACCAGGCCGGGCTTGATCTCGCCGAGCAGGTGCTCGATGCCGAGTTGGCGCTTGATCGACGGTACGAACTTGTCGAGATCGGCCCCGGACCGCGGATACTGCAGGTAGTGCAGCGTGCCGCCATTCGCGATGGCGGCCATCGCCGCCGCCAGTTGCAGGGGCGTGACTCGAATCCCCTCGCCGAAGCTCGACATCATGCCGACGCCGCCGTTCGCCGGAGGCGCCTTCGGCAGCGTGCCGGGCCGCTCCTCCGCGATGCCGGAAGCGGCTCGCTCGCCCAGGCCGAATAGCTTGGCGTAGTAGGAGACCTTCTCGAATCCCAGCCGTTGGCCCAGCAGCGCGAAATAGGAGTTGTCCGACTTCGCCAACGCTTCGGTGAGGTTGTATTCGACGCGGGTGGAGATCTTCACGATCGTCTCCCGCTCCACCAGATTCTCGTTGAGCCCACCCATGCCGACGAACGGCTTGATGGTGGAGCACGGCGTGAAGCCCGGCTTGAACGCCACCTTCTGATTCACCACGGTGAGGACGCGGCCGGTAGCCGCTTCCACCGCGACGACGGAACCGTTCAGCGGTCCAAGGGCTTCGATCGCCGATTTCCGCACCACCGGGTCGTCCCCGCCGAAATCGTCTCCTTCGGCCGAGTCCGCGTAGGTCGGTTCCTTCCACGGGTTGTAGACGGGCTTGACGGGCCGCTTCTTGCGTACCGGAGCCCGCGAGACCGTCACCGCCGGCGCGGGCGTCTTGCGAACGGCCGCGGCAGGCTTCTTCTTGGGCGCGGGCCCGGTGACGCGGGCCGCCGCCTCGACGGGGATCGCCGTCAAGACACACCATGCCAACAGTGCAATGAGGATTTGCATCGAGATGTCGGGAGAGCGCGTGGAGCGAATGGCCATCTATCGCCACAGATCGACCGAGAGCCGACGTGACGATAGGGGATTCCGCCGTCTGGCGTGGCGGAATCGTCTTAGTATATCGCAACCCGCGGTCCCATGCGGCTCCATCTGCGCTAGAATCACCAGCTTGCGGACCGACGACGCCGGCCTCTCCCGCTTCGGGTACGCTCAGGAGCTCTTCCGCTCCATGGGCGGATTCTCCAACTTCGCCATCTCGTTCTCGATCATCTCGATCCTGACAGGCGCGGTCACTCTCTATGGATACGGGCTGGAAATGGGCGGTCCGCTACAGATGTCGCTGGGCTGGCCGGCCGCCACCGTATTCACGCTTACCGTCGCCATGGCGATGGCCGAGATGTGCTCGGCGTGGCCCACTTCCGGCGCGATGTACCACTGGGCCGCGGCGCTGGGCGGGCCGTTTGCCGGATGGCTGGTGGCGTGGCTCAACATTTTCGGGCTGACCGCCATGCTTGCCGGCATCGACTACAGTTGCGCCCAGTTCGCGATGCCGTTCCTTGGCGCGGAGCGGGGAACGGGCTGGCTGTTCGCGCTGTTCGCCGCGATCGCCGTCTCGCAGGCGGTGCTGAATCACTATGGCGTACGGCTGGTTGCGCGGTTCAACGACCTGTCGGTGGCGGTCCACATTCTCGGCGTGTTCGCGATCCTCGGCGCGCTGCTCTGGTTCGCGCCGCTGCGCCCGGTGTCGTTCCTGGCCGAGGCCGTCAACTCCAATGGACGGACGCCGTATTGGTGGGCGTTCCTGCTGGGGATGCTGCAGGCGCAGTGGACGTTCACCGGGTTCGACGCTTCGGCGCACATGGCGGAAGAGACGGAGAACCCGCGCATACGGGCGCCATGGGGAATCGTTCTGTCGGTAGCGGTGTCGGGCGTGGTGGGCTATCTACTGTTGCTCGCGCTGACGCTGGCGATCGGCGACATGAACGCCGTGCTGGCGTCGAAGGACTCCGTGCCGCCCGCGATCGCGATTCTGCGATCGGCGCTGGGAGAGCGGATCGGATCGGCAATGGGCGGCGTCGCGGCGGTGGCGATGTGGTTCTGCGGGCTGTCGAGCCTGACATCGGCGTCGCGAGCGGTGTACTCGCTGGCGCGCGATGGCGGGACTCCGGCGGCGGCATGGCTGCGGCGCGTGGACCCGCGGCACGGGTGTCCGGCGCGGGCGGTGTGGGCGGTGGCGGCCGCGTCGGTTGCCGCGATGGCCTGGACCGGCGCGGTTCCGGTGGTGACGTCGTTCAGCACGGTGGCCTTGTATCTGGCGTATGGCGTCCCGATCGTGCTGGGTCTGCGGCGGCGGGAGTGGCTGGACGCGGCGGAATGGCGGCTGGGCGCCGCCAGCCGGCCGGTGCATGGCTTGGCGGCGGCCTATTCCGCCGCCGCATGCGTGGTGCTGGTGATGCCGCCCAACGAACTCGCGGGCATGACGCTCGCCGCGTCGATGGCCGGGCTGCTGGCGATCTGGTTCGGCGGGGTGCGGTCCCGGTACGCGGGGCCGGAGTGGGCCCGGAGAGTGTAGGAGCCCCCCACTTGGCCTACGCGAACAACTCCCCGCGGGCCCGGTCCAGGATCGCCAGCACCACCGGATGCTTCAACCGGCGCTCGAACGAGATCGCGTAGAAACGCTCCGACACCTCGCCCGCCGGACCCACCGGCACGACGCCGTAGTGACGCTTCAATTCCTTCTCGATCACGGCGGGCGCCGCGAACGCTCCCGCCCCCGACTGGCTCAGCACCTTCAGCAACGCGCTGTCGTCGCACTCGGCGACGATGCGCGGCCGGACCTCCACCGACGCGAACCAGGCCTCCAGGGCCCGGCGCAGCACCGCGTTCTGCCCCGGAAGTAACAAAGGGGCGCCGTTCAGCGACGCCGGAAATCCCGGCCGCAACCGCGCCGCGAGCGCCGCCGGAGCGAAGAACGATACCGGGGAGGAACCGAGGAAATGGCTGTGCGCGCGGACATGAGACGAAGCCGGCGCGGGCGCGTCGGAAAGCACCATGTCGATCTCGTGCGCCACCAGCGCGGCGAGCAGGCGATCCGGCCGGTCCTCATGGCAGACCAGCCGTGCGCCGCCGTTCTCCTCGAGCGCCGGCCGCAACACCCGGTAGGCGATCAGCTTGGGAACGGCGTCGGAGATGCCGACGGCCAGCCGTGGCGGACCGCTGGCCGGACGTCCCGCCAGTACGTCGCTCAACTCCTTTCCGAGCGAGAAGATCTCCTCCGCGTAGTGAAATACCAACTTACCCGTCCCGGTCAGCACCAGACCGCGGCCTGCCTTTTCGAACAGTTTCTCGCCGAGGGCCTCCTCGAGCAGGCGGATCTGTCCGCTGATGGCGGGTTGGGAAAGCCGGAGCTTCTCACTCGCGCGAACGACTCCTCCCTCCTTCGCGGCGGTATAGAAAAACAGCAGGTGGTGATAGTTGAGCCAGTCCATTTGCCCCCCGGCGCCCGGCCGATGTCCCCCTGGCGGAACGCCTGCCGCAATAGACGCTCCCGGGGCAGCCAGGACTCGGAAAGCGCGGGCGGAATCCGGCTACAATTGAATCTCCCCCATCCCCACCAGCATTAGGATCTTTATGGCGCTTGCCGTTCCCCGTCTGTACCCGTACGCCGACACCTCGCTGTTGGCGCACATCGGCAACACGCCCCTGCTGCATCTGAAGAAGCTGTCGGCGGACCTGCCCGGCGTCGAAATCCACGGGAAGGCGGAGTACTTCAACCCCGGCGGATCGGTGAAGGACCGTCCCGCGCTCAACATGATCCTCGAGGGCGAGCGCACCGGCAAGCTCAACCACGAGCGAGTGCTGCTGGATGCCACCAGCGGCAACACCGGCATCGCCTACGCGATGATCGGCGCCGCGCGCGGCTACCGGATCAAGCTCTGCCTGCCGTCGAACGCCTCGCCCGAACGGAAGCGCATCCTGAAGGCGTACGGAGCGGAGATCGTCTTCACCGATCCGGCGCAGGGCTCCGACGGCGCCATCCGCAAGTGCCACCAGATCTACGAGGCAGATCCCGACCGGTATTTCTATCCCGATCAGTACGGCAACCCGTTAAACTGGAAGGCGCATTTCGAGTCCACCGGACTGGAGATCCTCGAGCAGACCGATGGCCGCCTCACCCACTTCGTGGCGGGCATGGGCACCAGCGGCACCTTCATGGGCGTTACCCGCAGGATGCGCCGCGACGCGCCCTGGGTGCGGTGCCTGTCGATGCAGCCGTCCACCGGCTTCCACGGGCTGGAAGGCCTGAAGCACATGGCCACCGCCATCGTGCCCGCCATCTACGATCCGGCGCTAGCCGATGGCAACCTCGAAATCGACACCGAGGACGCCCACGCGATGGTGCGCCGGTGCGCGCGCGAGGAAGGCGTGCTCGTGGGAATTTCCGGGGGCGCGAACGTCGTGGCCGCGCGCAAGGTGGGCAAGCGCCTGGTGGATCGGGGCGAGTCCGGCCTGATCGTCACCGTGCTTTGCGACGGCGCCGATAAGTACCTGAGCGAAGAGTTTTGGAATGATCCGGATTGAACCAGAGCCGATGAGCGCCATGATCGCTCACGGCCACGACTGCTACCCGCGCGAATGCTGCGGAATCATGCTCGGAACGCTCGATGGGGACCACCGCGTGGTGACCCTGGCGATGGTTTGCAAGAATGTCTACGCGGGCGACCAGGAAGACCGCTTCCAGCTCGACCCGCGCGACCAACTCGCGGCCGATCGCAAGGCTCGCGACACGGGGCTGACCGTGCTCGGCTTCTTTCACTCGCACCCCGACGAGGATTCCTATTTTTCGGCCACCGACTTGAAGAACTCGTGGCCGTGGTACTCCAACGTGGTGATGTCGGTCCGCAACGGCCAGTTCGCCGTGGCGCGCAGCTTCATCGCAAACGAAGATCAGACGGCGGCGACGCCCGAGGAACTGCACTACTAAACCTGCCATGGCGAAGATTCTCATTCCGACCCCCTTGCGCCAATACACCGGAAATCAAGACACCGTGGAAGCCGGCGGCGCCACCGTCGGCGACGCGCTGAAGTCGCTCACCACCCAATTTCCCGATCTGCGGAAGAACCTTTACAACGACGAAGGCAAGCTCCGCAGCTTCGTCAATGTCTACGTCAACGACGAGGACATCCGCTACCTGAGCAAGGAAGCGACTCCCCTGGGCGCGGCGGACTCCATCTCCATCGTCCCCAGCATCGCCGGAGGACGCTAGTGGCGGAAGCGGCGCTTTCCAAGGAAGAGATTCTCCGCTATTCGCGGCACCTGATCATGCCCGAGGTGGGCATGGAAGGCCAGTTGAAGTTGAAACAGGCCAAAGTGCTGCTGGTGGGGACCGGCGGTTTGGGGTCGCCCACGGCGCTCTATTTGGCGGCCGCCGGAATCGGCACGATCGGCCTGGTGGACTTCGACGTGGTCGACTATTCGAACCTGCAACGGCAGGTGATCCACGGCACCAAGGACGTGGGCCGCAAGAAGATCGAATCGGCCGAGGAGACGATGCGGGACATCAATCCGCACATCTCGATCGTCAAGCACGAGGTCGCGCTGACGAGCGAGAACGCACTCGGCATCATCGCGGACTACGACATCGTCGCCGACGGAACCGACAACTTTCCCACGCGTTATCTGGTCAACGACGCGTGCGTGTTGCTCGGCAAGCCGAACGTCTACGGATCGATCTTCCGGTTCGAGGGGCAAGCCTCGATCTTCGCCGCGCCGGGCGGGCCATGCTACCGATGCCTGTATCCCGAGCCGCCGCCTCCGGGTCTGGTCCCGAGTTGCGCCGAGGGCGGCGTGCTCGGCATTTTACCGGGCGTGATCGGCGTGATCCAGGCGACCGAAGTGGTGAAGATCATTCTCGGCAAGGGCGAGACGCTGCAGGGACGCCTGATGCTCTACGACGCGCTGAACATGAAGTTCCGCGAACTGAAGCTTCGCCGCGATCCGGATTGTCCAGCCGATGGGAAATGCACCAAGATCCATGGGCTGATCGACTACCATCAGTTCTGCGGAGTGCCGCAACAGTCCGCGGAGGCCGAACCGCCGCCGCCGAGCCCCGGCAACATCGAGGTCACCGATCTGAAGGCGAAGATCGACCGGGGCGACAACTTCCGCCTGATCGACGTCCGCGAGGTGCACGAATTCCAGATCGGCCGCATCCCCGGATCGACGCTGATTCCGCTCGGCGAACTGCCCAAGCGGCTCAGCGAGTTGAATCCGGAAGACGAGATCGTGGTCCACTGCAAGATGGGCGGGCGCAGCGCCAAGGCGGCGGACCTTCTTCGCGCGCAGGGCTTCAAGCGGGTGATCAACGTGACAGGCGGGATTCTCGCCTGGAGCGACAAGGTCGACCCGAGCGTTCCGAAGTACTGACGGCTGGGGGGCCAGATGGATCGTAGAGAGTTTCTCCGGGCGGCCGCGGCGGGCGCTTCGGTGTTCGCCGCGCCCTATCAAAGGGCCGCGGCCTACCTGCGGAACAAGGTAAAGATCACTGACGTCAAGTGCATGATCGTGCGCGGCACTTGGGACTGGAATCTCATCAAGGTGGAAACCGATGCCGGAGTGCACGGCATCGGCGAAGCCTATTGGGGTCCGGGCGTGAAGGATCTGGTGGAGAAGCAATTGCGGCCGCTTCTCATCGGCGAGGATCCGCTGAACGTCGACAAGCTGTACACCAAGATGTTGAAGGACAGCGCGGGAGCGGGCGCCATCGCCGGCGTGACCATGACCGCCGCCAGCGGCATCGAGATCGCGCTGTGGGATCTGGCGGGACGCATCCTGCAAGCTCCCGCAGTCAACCTGCTGGGCGGCAAGTTCCGCGACCGCGTCCGCTTCTACCGCACGATGCCGGTGGTGGATCGCGTGGAAGATCCGGCTTCGTGGCGCGAACACGTGCAACGCGCCAAAGCGGAGAAGTTCGGATGGACGGCGTTCAAGTTCCAGGGCGACGGCGTGCCCCCCAAGGCCGATCCCGACTACAAGGAGCCGGGCCACGACCGCTACAATCGCAACCTCACCCATCGCGACATCCGGCGCATCGTGAAGGGCATGGAGATCATTCGAGAGGAACTCGGTCCCGACGGCGACTTCGGCATCGAAGCCCACTGGAGGTACGACGTGCGCGACGTGATCACGCTGGCGCACGCGCTGGAGCCGGTGAAGCCGATGTGGCTCGAGGACCCGGTTCCGCCGGAGAATATCGAGGCGATGAAGCGCGTCACCGACGCCGTCAACATCCCCATCTGCACGGGCGAGAACCTGTACGGCCGCGGCCAGTTCCGGCCGCTGATCGTGCAGCAGGCTTGCGACGTGGTGCACATCGACATTCCGAAGTCGGGCGGCTTGCTCGAGTCGAAGAAAATCGCCGATCTGGCGGATCTCTACTACATATGGACCGCGGCGCACAATCCAGCCAGTCCAGTGGGGACCATCGCGTCGTGCCACGCCGCCGCCGCCATCCGCACGTTCCGCGTACACGAACTGGCCCGGTATATCGACTGGTGGCAGGACGTCGTGATCCACGACGGGCCGGTGATCAAGGACGGCTACCACACGATCACGGACAAGCCGGGCTACGGCATCGAGCTGAATCCCGAGGTGGTCAAGGCGCACCTGGCGCCTGGCGAGACCTGGTGGGGGTGATGTGAATCCGCGCTGGATACCGGCCGCCGCGTTGCTCCTGTTCCAACTGGGCGCCATCGTCTGGGCGCGCTACGTTCCAGCGCGATACTTCTGCTGGGCGCCGTTCGACATGCAGACGGAGTACACGGCCGAAGTCGAGGTGAACGGCCGCAAGCTGGATGCCCGCGAGATTCAGCAACGGTACCGGCGTCCGCGCAAGGGCGTTGACAACCGCAGCGTCCAGCACGTGATCGACATGTTCGAGCAGACCGAGCGGCGCTATCACGCGGGCGACGACACACGCATCCGCATCGTGTACCAGGTGAACGGACATATCGACGGAGAGTGGCGATGGCCGGAGAAATAGCGCATCCGTCGTGGAATCCGTTGCGCATGACCGGAACCGCTCTGCCGGTTCCCGTGCTGCTGATGGCGAAGATCGTGGCGCTGGCGCTGCTGCTCACCAACCACCAGCGGCTGCTGCCCGATCCGTTCCTGCCGTTTCTGGGCGCGCTGGACGCGCTGGCATTTTCCAGGACGTTCCAGTGGGCGCTGAAGGCCGTGTTCGTGACGGCGGCGCTGGCGCTGTTGTTCAATCGCGCGGTGCGGCTCAGCGCGTTGGTGCTGGGATCGTCGATCCTGCTCGCCGTGGTGGCGTCGAAAGCGTACTACGGGAACAACAAGACGATGTGCGGGATCCTGCTGTTCCTCGCCGGCCTGTGGGAACCCAAGCTGGGAACGTCTTTCCTGCGCTGGCAGTTTTCGCTGGTGTACTTCGGCGCGGGGCTGAACAAGCTGCTCGACCCCGATTGGCAAACCGGCCAGTTCTTCCATCACTGGGCGGGCGCGCGATTGCAGCAGCCGGTATATCTGGCGCTGGCGCCGTTGCTGCCGCCTCTGATGCTGGCCAAACTGTTCTGCTATTCGACCATCGCGATCGAGCTGCCGCTGGCGGCGATGTTCTTCGTCAGGCGCGCGTGGCCGTGGGCGATCTGGCTGAGTCTGCTGTTCCACGCGTCGTTGCTCGAATTCACCGGAAACACGTTCACGATGTTCTTCTACGCGATGGAGGCCGCCGTGCTGGCTTTCGTCGCGTGGCCGCGCGAGATGACGGTGATCTTCGACGGCGATTGCGGCATCTGCAACGACATCCGCCGTTGGTGGAGCCGCCTGGACTTCGACGGCGCGTATCGATGGGCTACGTTCCAGAGCG
>SYLY01000352.1 GCA_005808475.1 Acidobacteriota bacterium | reverse complement strand
GACCCCGCCCTTGCCGCCTTTCCACTCGCCTCAGCCCCACGGCGCTCGTCCAAAAACGACTCGCCACTCCCGCAGGCCTCAAAATGCCGGTCCCAGCCGGAGATCCAATCCCGTGCCGCTTCGCGGTTGCGGAATCGCTGTATTGGACAATTCTCGGGATCCCGCGCACCGCCTGATCGGCTATACTTGGAGTTCTGGCTGTTCAACTTGGAGAGTGTCCTTGATCGATATGCGGCCCGGAGGGCAGAGAAAAGGCAGGATGGTCGTCTCCACTGCGCCGAAGCCTTGGCCGGTCGGCGCTCCAGGCCGGCGCGGCCCACGGGTCGTCCAGGAATGCGAAGAAACGGCGCGACGCCGCTTCCGTTCAACGCCAACGGTAGCTGACGGCCCGCCCGTCGAGCTAGTTAGTTGCGCGGCTTGGCCGGGCCTCGGGAATGGGATCCGCCCCCGGCGCGCGAGAACTGAAGGGGCCCTGCGCCCCAAACGGACCCGGCCCCGATATGTGGGGCTAAATGCTGCGATGCTGCGGGGCAGCGTATTGGCTCCAGCGCACCGCGCGGCGCCATCCCGCACCGGGCGTTCGTCCCGGGTATGCCGCAAGATTCACGCCGATGGCGCTTAAGGGGGCCTTGAGCGGTCCGCCGCGTATCAACAACTTCGATGTCATACGCCACTTGGCGGCGCTCCAGGTCGCAGTACTTCACTCGACGAATCACCTCGGCATTCAAGGGATCGACACGCTTCGCGAGGTGGCTACGCACCTTCACGGCGTTCCCGTTTTCTTTACGATCAGCGGATTTCTCGTCTACTGGTCCTATGACCGCGCGAAAGACATTCCCCAGTACGCGCGGAACCGGTTTCTCAGACTCTATCCCGGACTTTGGGCCTGCCTTGCCGTTACCCTTCTGCTGATGGCGCTCACCGGCGGACTTAGCCTCCCGCCGTCGGTTTTTGCGTTGTGGGCGCTGAGCCAGACGACGATCTTTCCAATTTGGACGCCTGATGGCCTCAGGCCCTGGGGCGTGGGCACGCCGAACGGGAGTCTTTGGACGATCATCGTCGAGCTACAGTTCTACGCGGCGGTTCCGCTGCTGCACCGCCTGTTGAAACGCGGCGGCGCCAGGGCCGCGGCCGCCATCACGGTGGTTGCCCTGGTGTGCAGCGCCGCGACTCCGCTGCTCGTCCACTTGCCGCTGGTGGCGCGAAAATTGTGGATCGTGTGCCTCCTGCCGTACCTCTACAATTTCCTCGGCGGCGTCTTACTCTACCACTGGTGGAACCGGGCAAAGGGCCTTGTCGAGGGCCACGTGGCCAAGTGGGCGATTGTTTACTTTGGCTACTCGCTGGTTATGTCTGGGCACTTCCACATGTACCGTCCAGAGGACATTCCATCGAACTTGGCGAGCATGACCGGGAACATCCTACTGATGGTAGTCACCATTTCCGCCGCCTTTTCCGGGAGTTGGGGCGCCTCGACGCACAGGTACGATCTCTCGTACGGGTTGTACATCTATCACATGCCGATAGTGAACGCTTTCGTTGCGATGGCCTGGGCCGGCAAGGCGCAACATGTGATTCTGGCACTTGCGGCGTCCGTGGCGTTGGCGGCAGCGTCGTGGACTCTGATCGAGCGGCCGGCCCTTGCAAGGAAGCGAGCCACTTGAAACGCCGGACACGGCTCTGACTGCCGGGCGTTGTCCGGGATGGACACGGCCGATTCCCTCAAACGGCGGGGGATTTCTCCAGTACGCCGAGCAGAGAACAGCCTAAAGCGGCCTCCAGCGGTGTATAGCGAATACAGCAATAGACGTACCACGCGATCGCGAAAGTGGGTATCGAGAAATCGAGGTACACTACTGGCTGGAATTCCCGGACGGCTAACGACCGGATCGTGAGGCCCGCTCGAGCGGCCGCGCCGCCGAGTTCAGCCGGTGTGTTCATCCGGTAGTGAGTCGGAAACACGTCCTCGGACTTGATCGACCGCAGCCCAAGGAGCGTCAACTTGACGGCGTCGTTCAGAAAGCGGGAGCAGATCATGGCGGGATGACGGCGGTTGGGTGTTAGAAACACGAACCGGCCCGCCGGAGCCAGAACACGCTTGACCTCCCCGAAGAATGTGGCGGGATCATCGACGTGCTCTAGGACGTAACGGGCGACGATCAGATCCACGCTGCCGTCGGCGACGGGCCAGGGGTTCCCCGGCGTCATCAGGTGAAATTGGTCCAACGATGCGTTCGAGGCCGCGGCCGGATCTGGATCGAGGCCGATCAACCGGCTGGGGCGCACGGCTTTCCAAGGAAAGGGGTCGAGGATTCCGCGTCCGCACCCGACGTCCAGCACCACCATTCGCGGCTCGACATGCTCCAATATGACGGCGTGATAGGCCCGCCAATCGTTGTTTTGGTCGCGGAAAAGGTAACCGCGCAGTCTTTCTGCTAGTAAAGGCATATGAATCGAAGGGCCCCCGGTTTCGCGCTCCGGCCCGGTTGGCGCGTCAAACGGAGCCTCCGTGGAGAACCGATGGCGCCCGGGCTTCGAGGCCCGATAAGTGCCGGTGAAGGGCTTCCACGAACATCGGAAGCACCGTGGGAGCGGTCGGATCGGCGATCGGGCGTGATAGGTGCAGTTCTCCGCCTTCGGGAAGTGGAACGGCGATTTGCCACGCCAGCTCTCCGGGTGCATCGCCGCTGTGCTCCGCGAAGTTGAACGCCGGCAGCCGGAGCTCGACGAAAGTGAAGCCGAATTCACCGGCCGTGTCCTTGACGATCTCCCAGCAATCCTGAATTCCAGTGGCATCGGTCATGCGGTTGTCGAAGGCGTGGAGAGTCAAGCGGCTATTGAGGTCGTGCCGGAAGGATCCGCCCATTAGCATCTTGCTCGCCACCCCAAACTCGGCATATCGGAGTTGCCGCACGCCGAGCCAGGCGGATGTCACGAAGATGACGATGATCAGGCCCTTGAACTGATCTTGCGTCACGCTGGCTAGCAGCGACAAAGCCGCCGCGGCGCCACAAGCGGCGTAGAGCGCCAATGCGACGTTCTTGGGTGAGAGCCCTCTCGCCAACAAGCGGTGATGGACGTGTCCCCGGTCAGCCCCGAATATCGGTTTGTGGCTCAAGAACCGGCGTGCGATGGCGATCATCGTGTCCAGCAAGGGCACGGACATCGCTAGCAGCGGAGCTGTGAGTCCGAGTAGAGTGACAGACGTTTGTCCCCAGATGATAGCGAAACACCCCAGGAGAAAACCCATGGTCAGGCTTCCGGAGTCGCCCAGGAAGATGGAGGCCGGGTTGAAGTTGTACCGCAGGAATCCGAGTAGTGCGCCCGCCAAGGGTACCGTGGCCAATGCAAGCCCGTAGTTGTTGTTCAGCAGCGCCCCGAGGATGATGGTGATAGTGGCGAACAAACCCGCTCCGGCGGCCAGCCCATCCACTCCGTCGATCAGATTGAAGGCGTTCGAACAAGCCACCAACCATATTACGGTCAGCGGAAAGCTGATCCAGTGCGAGATTATGATTCCGCCGACCGACGATAACTCCAGGCCCACCGAACAGGCAATCATCGCCGCCGTGATCTGTCCGAGGATCTTGGTCCTTGGGCGAATGGTCAAGAGATCGTCGGCTAATCCCACTACGAAGACCAGCGTGGCGGCGGGCATTATTTTCCAAGCCAACGGGAAACTCGCTTCGACGACGCGGGTCGCCGACAGCGGCGACACCAGAAGCAAGACGAAACTGAGGCAATAGGAGGCCACGATGGCAACTCCCCCGATCCTTGGAACCGGCGAGGGATGGCTCTTGCGGTCGCCATCCGGTCTGTCCACGATGTCCAGGCGAAGAGCGAGGGCCCGGCACGCCGCCGTGAGGAGCAGGGACAGGAAGAAGGACGTGACTGCAAGGAATCCGAGGGAATACATATGTACTGAAAGATTACACGATTGCGCGGAGCCGCACCACGATCACGAGGCCGCCTTGCCCGGCGGCCGAATAGCGGCCAAGTGCGACTCCAGACGGGACACCAGTGTATCGCGGTCGAACTCGCGATTCGAGTAGGCCTCGCCGAGGCGGCCCATGGCGGCGCGCGATTCCGGATCCATCGACACGATTCTCCGTACTGCCGCCGCCAGCGCCTCGGCGTCGCCGGCTGGACACGTGAGGCCCGCCCCTGCTTCCTCGATAACACGCGCGCCTTCTCCGTCCAGCATGCCAATGATCGGGAGGCCCGCCTTGAGGTAGCTCTGGACCTTCGCTGGAATGGTCAAACGGAAGACGCCATCGGGCCGGAGAGTGACCAGAAGAGCCTGGGCGTGGCGGTAAAAAGACGGCATACGCTCCACCGGGTGGCGGCCGGCGAGGACGACGGTCTTCAGCCCCCGCCGCGCGACCTCGCTTCGAACCCAATTCATGGCCCTTCCGTCGCCAACGATCACCCATCGGATCTTCCCTTCCTGCTCCATCCGCTCCGCCGCATCCAGAATACTGGGGAAGTCCTGAGCTTCGCCGACGTTGCCGGTAAACAAAACAGTGAATAGATCCGGCCGCCACGGCAGTTCGGCCGCCGTGGCTCCGTCGTCTGGAGGCACCGGATCCGCCCAACTGGGGAAGTAGGCGACGCTGTCGGTGCAGCCTGGCCGGGTGAGATAGTTCAAGATCGATGGAATGAACTGCCGAGACTGAACCAATACGATTCCACAGCGGTTGTAAATGAATGACACCATGGCTCCCACGCACCGGAGGGCGGCCTTCGACCTGATCACACCGAGAGCCGCGAGCGTCTCGGGCCAAAGGTCCAGCACCCAGAATGCGATCGGAGATCCCTTGAGCCAGGAAAGCGCTACGGCCGGCAAGCCGACGGTGACTGGGGAAGGCTCGTACACAAAGATAGCGTCGAACTCCCGGCCCCTTAGACGCCAAGGGCCGAGTATTGACGACACGAGCGAGAAGCTAAGATAGTTCAGCGTGAGGCGGATCGGCCCGCCCGAACCACGGGGAATCAGCGGTACTCGTACGATCTCGGCTCCGCGATACTCCCGGAAGCGTTCCGGCGAGGCGCTGAACTCGTCGAAGATTCTCCCATCGGGATAGTTCGGCTTTCCGGTCAGCACGACGATCTCGTGACCACGGCCGGCCAGCGCCGAAACCAAGTCGTTGATCCGGAACGTCTCCGGCCAGAAGTACTGCGTAACGACGAGGATTCGCATTATGAGAGCGTCTCGCCGTAGGCGGTCCGCCGTACATAGTCGACATAGCTGTGGATGATTCGCACGACTTTGGCGGAGACGTTGGGCATCGAATAGTCGGCGACGCGGCGAAACATCCGGTCCCCACCCCGCGGCTGGGACATGACAAGTTCCAGGCCCTGCAGAATCCGTTCCGCGCGTAGACCGGTCATGACGACTGATGCTTCTTCCATGCCCTCTGGACGCTCGTGGGCTTCCCTGAGGTTGAGCGCCGGAAAATTGAGGATCGACGATTCCTCCGAGATGGTCCCGCTGTCGGATAACACGCACGCCGCGCGCTCCTGGAGGGCGACATAGTCCAAGTATCCGAGGGGCTTCATCAGCTCGACGAGCGGGTCGAAGACCAGCCCCGCCGCGTTCACCCGCAACCTGGTTCGCGGGTGCGTGGAAACGATGACGCGTTTGCCGTACCGGGCCGCGATCTCGTTGATGGCTCTCGCGAGCGCGGCCAGCCGGGACGGATCGTCGACATTCTCCTCCCGGTGCGCGCTGATGAGAAAGAACTCGCCAGGAGTTACTCTGAAGCGCTCGAGCGCCGTCGAGGCGGCGAATCGCGGCCGGAAATACTCGAGCACCTCGAACATCGGACTGCCGGTCTTGATAACGCGGTCAGGCGGCCTGCCCTCGCGAAGCAGATATTCGCGGGCGATGTCGCTATAGGTGAGATTGATGTCCGAGATGTGGTCGACGATCCTGCGGTTTGCCTCCTCCGGTACTCTATCGTCGAAGCAGCGGTTGCCGGCCTCCATGTGGAATATGGGTATCCGCCGCTTTTTCGCGGCGATGGCGGCGAGACAGGAGTTTGTGTCACCCAACACTAAAAGCGCGTCGGGCCGTTCCTTATCCATAACTTCGTCCGTGGCGGCGATCACGTTGCCGATCGCGCGCGCCGGGCTGGAAGCGGCCACGTTCAATAGATAGTCGGGCCGCCGCAGATCCAGGTCCTTGAAGAAAATCTCGTTGAGCTCATAGTCGAAGTTCTGGCCGGTATGCACCATCACGTGTTTCGCCGCCCGGTCGAGCGCCGGCAGAACCCGCGAAAGCCGGATGATCTCCGGTCTGGTCCCGACGACCGTCATTACTTTGAGTAGGTTCATTTTCCAGCCGCGTGCATGAAAGTGTCCGGACGATCACGGTCGAACACCTCGTTCGCCCACAGTAGGACCACAAGATCGGTGTTACCGGTATTGGTTATGTCGTGCGCCCAGCCGGGAACTGTCTCCACAACCACGGGGTCCGATCCGCGAGCCTCGACCTCCGCCGCCGCTCCGGTTCTCATGTCCTTGAAGCGGAATCTCGCCTGGCCCTGAACGACGATGAATTTCTCGCTCTTGGTGTGGTGATAATGGCCTCCACGTGTTACTCCTGGCGCGGCGGTGAAGAACGAAAACTGTCCGCAATCCGGAGTTCTCAGCACCTCGCAGAAAGATCCCCGGGCATCGGTGTTTCGCTTCAAGGGATAGCTGAAAGATTTGGGAGGGACATAGCTGAGGTAGGTTGCGTACAGCGCCCGGGCCAAACCGCACCCGACACGCCCGGGCATCGACGACTCTCGGCTGGAGCCGAACGAGCTTATCAGGCAAGCCGCTTCTCCTACCGTCGTGTGATGAACCGGGTCCACCTCCGCCCATCCGTCGCCGGGCCAAGCACCGCCCAGGCAGCGGAGAAATGCGCCCACGACATCGTCTACGTAGGCAAGCGTCAGCGGCGCCGCTGGATCGTGAATCGTCAACGGTAGCCCGTGAGCCGCATTGTGGCAGAACGTCGCAATCGCGGAATTGTAGCCGGGCCGCGCCCACTTTCCGAAGACGTTTGGAAGCCTGAAGATCGCCACGGGATTGCCGGCTTCCCGCAACGCTAGCACGTGCCCCTCGGCCTCCCGTTTGCTCGCTCCATAAGCGTTGTCAAGTCCAGCCTGCACCGACGACGACAAGATGACTGGCGTGGGCCTGCCGGACCGCCGAACGGCGCCGCAAACCTCGGCTGTGAACGCACCGTTTTCCGCGTAGGACTGTCCTTCCCGCGGCCGGTTCACTCCCGCCAGATGCACTACGGCGTCCGCCGTCGAAATGGCCTCCTCGAGCTCCCGCCGGCTGGTGGTCCGCGTTACAGGGATCACCTGTGTTCCCGCTCGTTCCGCCAAGTTGATGCGCAGGTTGACGGCGATGAACCCGTCGCCTCCGGTCAATACGACGCGCATCGTCAGTCCGCCGCCTCCGGAGTCCGGCCGGCGACCAAGTCGCGGATGAAGTCCAGCTTCAAGAGCAACTGTCGCGTGCCGGCGACATCGAGGCGGATCGTATTATGGGAGTTATAATCCTCCGATCTCGATATCTTCGGCTCCCCCCGGTCCACGAATTTCCCGTAATTCAAATCCCGGAGGTCCGGGGGGATCCTGTAATAGGATCCCAGGTCCTCGGCGGCGGCCATTTCCTCCCGGCTCAACAACACTTCGTACAGCTTCTCGCCGTGGCGGGTGCCGAGTATTGTCAATGGATGGTTCGGCGCGCCCGCCAAGTCCATGATCGCGGCCGCCAAGTCGGCGATGGTCGCGGCCGGAGCCTTATGAACGAAAATGTCGCCGTTGGCTCCGTGTTGGAAAGCGTACAGCACCAAGTCCACCGCGTCGTCAAGCGTCATCATGAACCGGGTCATGTTCGGATCCGTGACGGTGACCGGTTGGCCGGACAAGATTTGTTGCACGAAGAGCGGAATGACCGATCCGCGCGACGCCATGACGTTGCCATACCGTGTTCCGCAGACCACTGCGCGGGTGGAATCCAGCTCGCGCGACTTGGCGACCATCACCTTTTCCATCATCGCTTTGGAGATGCCCATCGCGTTGATGGGGTACACCGCCTTGTCGGTGCTCAAGCACAGCACGCGGCTTACACCATGCTCCACCGCCGAATCGATGACGTTCGCCGTGCCGAGTACGTTTGTCTTGAGTGCCTCGAGCGGATGGAACTCGCACGACGGCACCTGCTTGAGAGCGGCGGCGTGGAACACGAAGTCGACTCCGCGCATCGCCGCGTGCACGCTGGAGGCGTCCCGCACGTCTCCGATGTAGAACTTCACTGGACTCCGCCAGTACTTTCTCCGGAGGTCGTCCTGCTTCTTCTCGTCGCGGCTGAAGATGCGTATTTCCCTCAGGCCGGAGTCGGCGAACCTACGAAGCACGGCATTGCCGAACGAGCCGGTGCCGCCGGTAATCAATAGTACTCGGTTTTCGAACATTCACGCTCCCAAACGACACAACATGCTCACTCGCGCCGGTCGTGGGGCTTGCTCGACGGCGCCCCTCCCACGGACAGCGCGGCGTCGCAAACCGCGTCCTTCTGCGCCTGATTCGGGTAGTTGATCAGTACGGCCCGAAATGTCCCCTTGAACACGAAGAGACTGCCCGCGGCCGCGCCTATGACGCCGCACGCGCCGATCAGGCGCGCAATATCGTCCAGCGAGCCGGCGCCGCCCATTATCGTCAGAGGAATCCCGACGGTCCGGCGCGCCAAAGCAGCCAAGTCCAGGTCGTAACCCCTCATCACGCCGTCGTTGTCGACCGAATTGACGACTATCTCGCCCGCGCCCAAGTCCTGCGCCTTGGCCGCCGCCCCGGCGGCTTCCACCGAAGTGTTCCGGGTCGCGTTGTGGGTCCACACCTCGTACCGTCCCGTGGAGGGGTTCCGCTTCACGTCGAGGGTAACGACGACGCTTTGCGAGCCAACCTGATCGGCGATGCGGCGGATGAGGAGCGGATCTGAGAAGAACGCCGAACTCAGCGACACCTTCTCGACGCCGAGGCTGATGATTCGCGACGCCAACTCGACCGACCGGACGCCGCCGCCGTAGCACAGGGGCATTCTGCATTCGGACGCAAGCTGCGCGATCACAGTGAGATTCGGCTCCACGCTCCGCGTCGAGGCGTCTATGTCGAGGACAATGATCTCGTCGGTTTCCTTTTCGTTGAAAATCCTAACCGCGTTCAGGGGATCTCCGACGTATTTCGGGGATCCGAAGCGCGTCGTCTTGACCAAGCCTCCGTCGTGGATGAGGAGGCAGGGAATAATTCTCGGACGCAACATCTATAACTCCGCGAAGTTACGAAGCAGCCGCGCGCCGTTTTGGTGGCTCTTCTCCGGGTGAAACTGCACGCCGTGAACGTTCCCCGAGGCGACCGCGCACGTGAAGACGGCGCCATAAGTGCAAGTCGCCGAGGTGGCGCTCTCCTCGGTGCTGTCGAAGACGAACGAATGGAGGAAGTAGAATCTCGGGGGTTGCTCCAGTCCGGCGAACAGCCCTTGTGGGTGCAGTGGGCAAACATCGTTCCACCCCATGTGGGGGAGGGGTTGGCCGGCGGCCTGCGGGAAGGACCGCAGGGACCGGACGCGTCCCGGGATCCAGCCCAGGCCGGGCAGCTTGCCCTCGTCGCTCGAATCCGCGAACATCTGCATACCGACGCAGACTCCCAGCACGGGCACTTTGCGATCAAGAACGAGTTCGTTGAGCGCGGGGCGCATTCCAGAGAGGTCAAGGAGTTGAATGGCGTGATCGAACGCACCCACGCCGGGCAGAATGATTTTCCGCGCGCCCGCTAAGCGGGCCGACGACGACGCGACGGTCGCGTCGATGCCCATCCGCTTGTACACGTTGGAGAAAGCGCTGATGTTGCCCAACCCGTAGTCGACGATGGCGATCATCTGATAATCGCCCTCTGCGCGCCGACCGCGCGGAGCACTTTCGTCCCAAGGTCCATCAGGCCCATCGCGTTCCGGTAGTCCCTGTACGTCTTGTTGGGCTCGTCACGCAACCGCCGCAACTCGTCCACCGAGACGCCTAATTTGGTCGCGACATACTCGAAATCACGCGCCAGTTCGTCGTTCTGGTAGGGAGACACGGCGATCGCCTCGAGTGCCTTGGCCCGCGTCATCTGCCCGGTCAGGATCAGGCTCGAAAAATGCGCGCGCCGCTTGTCATACCCGAACTTCGCCGGCAGCCAGTATCCCTCGTAGAAGCGGGTAAATCTGGACTCGTAGTGCTTGTGCGCGTAGCGTTGCCAGCCGAACTTCTCGCTGAGCAACTTGATAGCCTCATCCTTGATGTAGGGGACGCTGTTCAGCGGCTTGACTACACGGATGTTCTTGACGTAGCGATAGTAGATCTTGTACGTGAATATGTCGGTCAACGGAAACGCCTTGAGGGGCTTGGTCCCGAAGCGGGCGTGGATGTCCCGGAGCTGCCTGAGGTCGGAAGCGTGATAGTGCCATTCCAACGGCTCCCGGACGCACTCGGTCGAGTAATTGGCCCCCGTGAGAATATACTTGCACTTGTTTTTGGCGGCGAAATTGTACAAACAAGCGAAAAACGCGTGGTCCTGCGGCGTATCGATGTGGGGCACCTGCGCCTTGAAAAACGCGAGTTGCAGATCCCGCATCTCCTCCCAGTCGACGACCTCGGTGTACAAATCCAGCCCCAGGCCGTCCACGAGCTTCTCGATGTTGTTGACCGCTTCCTGTGAATTCCAACCGGCGTCGACGTGGAATAGAAGGGGCCGCAGACCCAATTGGGTGGCGAGGTAGGTGACATAAGAACTGTCCACTCCGCCGCTCAGACCGATGAGGCAATCGTGATTTCGTCCCTGTCCATCGCGCTTCATCTGGTCCACGTCCCTCGCTAGGTCGCGGGTGCCGCGTTCGCCGGTATGCCAGTTGGGCAGGATATTATTGTGGTAATTGTTGCAATACTCGCACCATCCCCGCTCGTCGAACGTGATTCGCGAGTCGGTCGTGTCCATGATGCAGTTGGTACAGATACGATAGGTGGACATGCTGGTTCCTGCTTACCGCTTCGCGAGCCCTCCGGGTGTCAATCCGAGGCCTCGCCGGCGACGGGTTGCTTGGAGATCAAGTAGTCGCCGATGGCCATGACGGGCAGGGAAGATCGTTCGAGAGTGCTGAGCCCTTCCGACGGCGTGCAAACGATCGGTTCGCCATGGATATTCAGCGACGTGTTGAGGACGGCCCCGACGCCAGTTCGCTCCCGGAACCTGGAGATCAGTCGGTGATAGCCCGGGTTCATGACCGAATCCACCAGTTGCGCGCGCGCGGTTCCGTCGTATGGGTGGGTGGCCGCGGCGAGGCCCGGTTCTCCTTCAGGAGTGGTTCTGAAGGCGGTCATCATGAAGGGCGACTTCAAGTTCTTCGGGTTCTCGATGAAGTCGCTTTGAGACGATTCTAGCACGCTCGGCGCGAACGGCATCCAAAAGTCGCGCTGCTTGATCGCCGCGTTCAACTCCCGTACACCTCTGGTGTGGCGTGGGTCCATGAGAATGCTACGATTGCCGAGGGCCCGTGCTCCCCATTCCATCCGTCCGTTAATCCTAGCCACGATGTACTTCTTCGCAAGTAGGTTGCCCAGGGCGGTGTCGACGCTCGGATGCTTCACGACGTGAAATTTCCGAGGGTGTGCTTGTAGCGCCGCCTCGACGTCCGCGTCGTCGAAGGACGGTCCCAGGTATGCGGAGTCGAGTCCGTCAAAGCCGGACGCGCCGCCACGCAGTTCGGCGAGCCGGACCGTCTCGGCGTATGCGGAGCCGAAGCACAACGACTCGTCGCCACAACTCGGGAACGTAAATACGGCCTCGACTTCGGGGAGTTCCGAGATGAGCATGTTCACCTTCACGTTCATGAAGACCCCGCCTCCACAAACTACCTTCGTTGTGGAGGTCGCCGCGAGCGCCGTCCGTACCCATTGGACGACCCGTTCCTCCACGAGTTGCTGCGCCGCGCCGGCGATCCAATCGAAACGGTGGTTCTCGAGGTTGGTCCTTAGATATGGATAACAGTAGTTGGTGGAAAGATCCGTGCCCGTCCGGAAGGTCAGGGAGCCCTCGTCAAGAACCACCAGTTTAGAAAGTACGTCGTACGACTTGGCTTGGCCCCTCGGATCGGCGTATGGCGCGAGGCCCATCAGTTTGTATTCATGCTCCCACGGTTTCATTCCCATCAGGAATGTGAGGCGGGAGTAGATCTTTCCGAGGGAGGCCGCGCTGCCGGTTTGCGCAAGGCGGCGGATGGCTCCGTTTTCGCCGATACTCACGGTCCCGCACACGCCATCGCCGGAGCCGTCGAGCGTCAACACGAGCACTTTCTCCCCGCCGAACGCCCAGCCGGAGGCGTAATACGCCGCCGAGGCGTGGCCGGAATGGTGCTCCTGAATCGTGATCTTGTCGGCGCTGCAGCCGACGTGGTGCACGATCTCGTCCACCCGCTCCTGCTGGCGCTTACCCAAAAGGTACTGGCGCCGCTGGGGTTCGCGCGAGGCGTCCTCCACTTGATCCTGAGCTCCCTTGCGGTACCACTCCCAGTTGTAGAAGAACTCGCGGTGATGCATGAAGCGGCTCGCCAGCGCCACTCCGTCCAAGTCCCGGCCGGAAATGCCGGCCTGCTTCATGACACACTCGACCGCCCGCGCGGGATAGCCGCATTCGTTTTTCATCCGCGAAATCCGCTCCTCGGAAACCGCAGCCAGAACCCGGCCGCCCGCCATCAGGCACGCGGAAGAGTTGTGGCCGTCGTGGATCCCGAGTACGACAGGACCATTATTCATTCTTGCACTCCATTTCGACTTTCGCCGCTACCGGCCGCAGTGCCTCTCTCCAGGGGGCTACAATAGCGCAACGTTCGATAAATCAATGTGTTCCAGTCGAGTTCTTCGTCCGCGACGCGCTTCGCGCCAACCCGCATTTCCGCGATCCGGCCCGGATCGGAGAGCACGGACCTGATCGCCGACGTCACGCCATCCACGCTTATCGACGTGCCTCTTAGGATAACGATGTTCCGGTGAAGATTCAAGTACGAGATGTCCTGATGGCCGGAGTCGCCGGCGATCAGTGGTAGCCCCACCGCGATAGCCTGCTGCCACACGATTGATTGGCTCGCAGGGAACACCGCCAAGTCTGACGCCGCCAAGTGGCGGTACATTTCCAACCGGTCGAGCCACCCTGTGAAGGTCACATTGAGGCCCTCGGCACGGCTCACGAGCATTTTGTGATATTGCTTGTCATTCGACCCCGAGTCCCCAGCCACGATCAGGTGCACTCGGTCATCGCGCAACTGGGCCAAGGCGTCGATCAGCAAGTCCGTCCTTTTGGCCGGCGCCAGTTTGCCGCCCGTGAATACGACCATCGCCGAGTCCGGCACGCCTAGGTTGCGGCGAATCGAATCGCGATCCGTTACCGCGGCGCGGGCGACGTCCGTATCGGCGCCGAGGGGCAGGACCTCCGTGTCGCCCGGCGGCACTCCATAAAGATCTCGCAGGAATACGGTACCTGCCGGCACGGATACGAAGATCCTGCTCAGGTGGGGCCTCGCCCTGTCCAGGTACCACTTTCTTACGACTCCGTGGAGGACGCGGCGGGAAACAAAATTCTTCCCGGAATTGCTGTAGTCGGCATGATAGTCCATGATCATGCGGCAGCGGGGATGCCTCCGGACGTACTCGATGGCCTCGGGAAAATTGAGCGAAACATCGTGTACATAGATCAGGTCCGGCGTTTCGTCATCGAGGAGAGCCGCGATCGAACGGAGGGGCCGCAAGCGATTGAGAATATTGAATTTGTACCGTAGCTTGACGATCTTGGCGCCCTCGAACCAATAGATTCTAGGCGCCGCGGACCGGTCATGCTTATCGTTGTAATAGTCGAACACTGATTCGAACGTCGAAGTCGCTACCGTTACTTCGTGGCCGTGTTTGACATAATATTTCGTCAGCAGATTCTCCTGATATTCGAGGTTCTCGTTGAAGAACTCGCAAATCATTACAATTTTCATTGTTCCGCTGGTGGCTCAGCGGCCCCCAGTGAAGCCCCCTCCAGGCTTCGGTTTATAAATATGGAATAGCACAAGCCAGAAGAGGCCGCCGAATGACGTGAGCGTTGTGAATAGGTGCGCGTTCGTAAGCGCCAGAGCCGTTGGTACGGTGACGAGTACGGCAAATCGCCGGTCCCACCCCCTGCAGGCGGAATCCAGAATCACCAGCCACACGGCGGCTGCTACTCCTATAGCCAAGACCCCTAACGCTCCGCCAGCCGCTACGCCATCCCCCGAGAACAGGTTGGCGTTGGCGTTGAGCCGCTCGTTGTGGTAGATCCTGCTGCCGACAATGAAGCCGAGCGCCGGCCACATCGGCTCCGCAGCCAAGTTCACCGGAGCGGGGACCAACGTGCCGATACCCTTGACGTGGCTCCACCAAGTGAAGCCCTCGGCGCTGAACACGTCGTAATATTGGGAGAACGTCAAGCCGGGTAGCGAAAGAGAACGAAAGACCAGTAGCACTGCGGGCAAGGAGGCGATCGCCACTCCAGTCTGCCAAATCAGGAGCGAACCAATGATGAGGGGCGAGATTCCCAGCACGTAGCCGACCGTTCCACGTAGAGAGCGGCGGTTGCTCCTCAATAGGATGTGCGTTGCCAGCATGACGGCGGGGGTGAAAATTACGGTCCGTTGGGCGGCGATCATGTACATCACTACGCAACCGAATACGCCAAGCAGAACCCATCTCATTCTGCCCCTCGCGAGCCCGAGAGCGATGAGCGTTGGACTCATGACCGCACTGTAATAAGTCTGCAAATAAGACATGATCAGTCCGGCCTCTGTTCCCCGTGCGCGCTGATCGTACACGGCTTGAACGTCCGTCGTGAAATCGACGAATGTCATCATGGACCCATACGAAAATATCAGAACCGCTGTTGCCATAAGCCAACTGGCCAAAATAATATTGGCGAAGAGTGAACCCGGGAGGCCGCCTTCCGTCCGCTCGGCCGGGCGCCGGATGGAGGCGGTCCGGCAAAGGATCACGAAAGCCACCGCCAAAGCCGCTAAACTAGGTCCGTACCTTTCCAGACGCTGCACGTCCAAGATCAGCGTGATGACTACGGTCGGAATGTAGACGACGATGAAGAGCATCAGGACGACAAGCGACGATGGGGTCCGCATCTCGAGCGGCATCGCAATGGCGGCGAGGAACAGCAGAACGGCCATCGCGCCGATCTCGGCTCCTCCCGGCTCCCGATAGGTAAGCCCGTAGTACTTCCACGTGGGGTTCAAGTATGCCACGTAGGAGTAAAACAAGACACCCGCGTACACCGCCACAGCCGCGACCATCAACCATCGAGATTGAACTGTGCCCCCAGGGGGGCTCGGCTTGTTCCACTTGGGGCTGACTCCCCCTCCGCATTGAGCCATGGCATCAGTTCGCGCGCAAGTATTGCACGGCTAGCTTTCCAGCCACCGCGGTTGCTATCCACGCCGCTAGCATTTTTGCGGCTGGAGCCGCTCTCCGAGCGATTTCCAGAGGTGCCACCGATGCTGCCCGCATCACCACGGCGGCATAAAGCGCGTAGGAGACAAATCCCGACACCGCGTAGCATTCCGAGATTGCCCGAACCGGGGCCAGCCACGTCGCCCCGACTCGCACCAACAGCCCGAAGACCTGTAACCAGAGCGCTGCGGCCTGCCAGCCGGTGATGTGGAGCGCCATGGAGACTGGTACCGCGACGAACTGCATCGCAAACCAGGGAGTCATCCACATGACGAGCTCACCGGAGCGAGCCCACGCCGCTCCGAATACGAACTGGAAGAGCTCCGGGCCGAGGATGCCAACGAAACACAGAGGCCCGAGGCCCATCTCCAGCAAGTGCACGATGACGCCCGCTGTATAGGTTCCGAGGCGGCCGGTCCGATGCTCTTCAGGCGCCCGCGACAGATACACCTGAGACACGGCGTTACCGAGAAGACTCAACGGCATCTGCATCGAGAACATCGCCAGGGAAAGCGAGCCCGCTTCGGGCGCGGCCGCTGTCGCGCCAATGACGATGATGGGCGCGTGGATGGCTGCGCTGTTGGCGAGCGACTCGATAGTCGAGATTCGGGGAAACCTGCTGTATGTCGCCAGAACCGACCGCAGCCTCTCGATCGTGACGGCGCGCAACGCCCCCATCTCCGTTCCTACGAGCTTGACTCCCAGCAGGGCCGCGCCCGCGCCGCTGTTCAGCACTTGACCCAGCAAGAGGCCCGACGGAACAATTCCAGCCCAGCCACTCCCGATTTGGCAAGCGGCGGCCGCGAACGACTGGGACACCCGGCTGGCTGCCAAGTACTCGAACGCGCGCCGACGGACAAACCAATGTTGCAGTGCGCTGTTCCATCCCGCCAGCATCGCGGAAATTGGAACCGCCCACAAGTAGCCCTTCAGCTCGGTGCGCCGGAGCAAGGCCGACACTTCCCCCGGCGCGGTGATCATCAGGATCAATAGCGGAATCGAAATCAACAGACATGAGCCCAGCGCCAAGGCGAGCAACGCAGCGGCGTCAGCGTCCGAGTCTGGGAGAGGAACGGCCACGTCGAGTCGTAGACACATCGCTACAGACAGGATCGAGACGATGGCGGTGAAGGTTGCCAGTATGCGAAAATCTTCTGGGCTGTAGAGACGGGAGACGACTGGCATGGCTGCTGCGGTTAAGGCGTGACCGATCGAGGTCCCCCCCGCCAGGACTCCCACTGAACTGCGGAAACCTCGCTGCCGTGGCACCTTCTCTTCCGCCTCTTCCGCGACGATTTGCTCAGATGTACTTCGGCGCGGCACCTTAACGGGGAACATCAGTCACTCTGTATTGTACGACGCTGTCGAGGCGCGGTCAACAGTCGGTTCCGGTCGTCGGATCCGGCCAGCGTCATTCCCGGTCGTGTCGCGGTGGCCGTGCCAACTGTCGATTCCAGTCTCATACAATAAACCACATGACCCGCCCGGCGGTTCTCCTCCTGCTTGCTTGCGCCGCCGCCGCGCAAGAGCTCCGCCTCGAATCTCGCGCCATGGTCTTCGAACACCCCTCCGGCGACCCGTACGACGGCAACAACAAGTTCGGCTTCAACCACGCCGCCAACATCGCCTTGCTCCCGGACGGCCGCCTCATGGCCTGCTGGTTCTCCGGCCCGTTCGAAGCGTCGGTCCACCAGTCGGTGATCTGCAACCACTCCTCCAACCAGGGCGCGAACTGGACCAAGCCCGAGATCTTCAGCGACTTCCCGCGCCGCTCCGATTTCGACCCCGCGTTCCTGCGCGATGGAGCCCGCACCTGGGTCTTCTTCTCCGCCGGCCGTTGGCACCGCTACCCGTTCGTCGAAAACGAGCGCGACAACGTCGGCGAGAAGTCGTTCCAAATCTACTCCCGGCATTCGGACGACTCCGGCAAGACATGGACGCCTGCCCAACCTGCCTCCGTCGAGCCGTCCTTCAACTGCCGCAACAACGGCATCAAGCTGTCCACGGGCGAACTGCTGCTGCCCCTGGCCAAACTGCGCGACGGCCAGTCGGGCGTGTTGAAGTCGGCGGACAGCGGCAAGACGTGGTCGCGCAAGGGTGCGATCCAAACGCCGCAAGGCCAGGACGAACCCACCATTGCCGAGACGAGTTCGGGCGCCGTGCTCATGTACCTTCGGACCGGCGGTGGAACGCTCTGGAAGACTGTCTCCCGCGACAAGGGCGACACCTGGTCCACGCCGGAAAACACCGGAATCGTGGCCGCGCGGTCCTCGCACAGCCTGTTCCGCCTGCGCGACGGACGGCTGCTGCTCACCCACGATGCTTCGCCAGCCGCGCGGACTCCGCTCACCATGCGCGTTTCCGGCGACGAAGGCGCCACTTGGGGAGCGCCGCTGACCATCGCGGAAGCGCCCATTGGGAAGCCCGGCGAGCCGCGCCGGCAGGTCAGCTACCCCTCGGTGGCGCAGCTCGGCGACGGATCGCTGGTGGTCGTCTATTCCGACATCCTGATCTCCGACACGCTTCAGTACGGCGACATCCGCCTGGTGCGCGTCCGCCTGCAATGAACCTCGCGCGCGTGCTGTTCGCCCACAAGAACCTCGCTCCCTGGGACCGCGCGGGACGCGTTCTGCTCGGCGCGGGGCTGCTCTGGCTGGCCGTCACCGGCCGTAGCGCGCTCGGCTGGTTCGGCATCCTCTCCTGGATCTCGGCCGCCGCCGGGAGTTGTCCTTGTTATAAACTCCTCGGTTGGTCCACCTGCAAAATCTCCAACGGGAGCGACTCATGACTCGCAGAATCTTCCTCGCCTCCACCGGCGCCGCGGCGGCCGCCGCGCAACCGGGAGGCGCCATCGACATCGGCTCGCGCCGCGAACTCTTCGTCGACCGCTATCTGATCGATCGCATGAACGGCGCGGACTTGAAGCTCGCGACCCCTGTCGACGCCGGCTCCGTCATCCAACTCGACCGTCCATGGGAAGGCCGCTTCTGCGGCTACGCCACCATCATCCCCGAAGGTGGCAAGTTCCACCTCTACTATCGCGGCGTACCGAACGCGGGCCAGGATGGCCGCAACGACGAAGTGGCCTGCTACGCCGAGTCGACAGACGGCATCCACTTCACCCGTCCCGACCTCGGGTTGCACGAGGTCCACGGCACGAAGAAGAACAACGTGATCCTCGCGAACACGCCACCGCTGCAGCACAACTTCAGCCCGGTGCTCGACGCTCGTCCCGGCGTGCCGGAGGCGCAGCGCTTCAAGGCGCTGGCCGGAACGCGCAAGAGCGGCCTGGTCGCCTACCAGTCGGCGGATGGGGTGCGCTGGAAAAAGATGCGCGAACAGCCCGTGATGACCGACGGCGCGTTCGATTCGCAGAACCTCGCGTTCTGGTCGGAGAGCGAGGGCCAGTACGTCGCCTACTTCCGCACGTTCAAGAAGATCGGCGCCGTGGGCTACCGCTGGATCTCGCGCTGCACCAGCCAGGACTTCCTGAACTGGAGCGCGCCCCAGGAGATGAATTTCGGAGGAGCGCCGCCCGAACATCTTTATACCAACCAGACCAGCCCCTACTTCCGCGCGCCGCATGTCTACATCGCCATCTGCGCGCGATTCATGCCGAACCGCCAGGTGCTGTCGGACGAGGAAGCGCGCGCCGTCAACGTCGATCCCGGCTATTTCAAGGACTGCTCGGACGCCGTGTTCCTGACCACGCGTGGCGGAACCACCTACGACCGCACGTTCATGGACGCGTTCCTGCGGCCCGGCCTCGGCCTCGAGAATTGGGTCTCGCGATCGAACTATCCCGCGCTCAACGTCGTGCCCACCGGGAAGGACGAAATGTCGTTCTACGTGCTTCGCAACTACGGCCAGCCGAGCATCTACCTTCGCCGGTACACGCTGCGTCCCGATGGATTCGCGTCCATCCATGCGCCCTACACGGGTGGAGAGGCGACAACCAAGCCGCTGAAGTTCCGCGGCTCGCGGCTCATGCTCAACTTCGCCACGTCGGCGCCGGGCGGAGTGCGCGTCGAGATTCAGGACGCCGGCGGATCGCCCATCCCGGGCTTCGCCGCGTCCGACTGCGCCGAACTGATCGGCGATCAGGTGGAACGAACCGTGAACTGGAAGTCCGGAGCCGATGTCTCGCGGCTCGCCGGATCCACCGTACGGCTGCGGCTCGCGATGAAGGACGCCGACGTGTTCGCGTTGCGCTTCGCCTGATGCCGGCACACTGGGAGGTTCTCGACTCCGATCGCGAGATCTTCCGCCGCGAACTCGATTCGTTCGTGCCGGACCGGATCTTCGACGCGCATGCGCATCTGTACCGCGAGGCCGACTTCGGCGGATCGATGCCCGAGTGGCTTCGTCCCGGCCCGGCCATCGCGGGGCTCGCCGAGTTCCGCGCGAGGATGGATGAGATCCACCCGGGGCGGCGATGCGGCGGGCTGTTCTTCCCGTATCCGCATCTGTCCACCAATACCGCGGCGGCGAACGCGTTCGTCGCGAGCGAGGCGCGAAGCTCGCCGGACACGCGCGCGCAGATGCTGATCCGCCCGGAGATGGATCCCGAGTTCATTCGAGAAACCGTGCGCCGCGAAAAGTTCTCCGGCCTGAAGTGCTATCACATCTACGCGGCGTCCAAGCCAACCTGGGAAGCGCCCGTGGAAGAGTACCTCACCGAGGAGCATGTCCGGATCGCGCACGAAGAGGACCTGTCGATTACGCTCCACATGGTGCGCGCCCGCGCGATGGCCGACCCCGCCAATCAGTCGGCCATCCGCCGCTATTGCGAACGCTATCCGCGCATGCGCATGATTCTGGCTCACGCGGCGCGTGGGTTCAATCCGCATCACACCGTGGAAGGCATCGGATCGCTGCGGGGCCTGGGCAACGTGTGGTGCGATACCAGCGCGGTCACCGATTGTGGCGCGTATGAGGCGATCGTCCGCGCGCTGGGCGTTTCGCGCCTGCTCTATGGCGCCGATTTTCCAGTGACGCACCTGCGATCGCGCTGCGTCGCCATCGGCGATTCCTTCTTGTGGCTGGATGCGTCCAACACACGGCTGCAGGCGTCCCACGCGGAGATCAGTTTCACGCTCGTCGCGATCGAGTCGCTGCGCGCCCTGAAGGTGGCCTGCATGAGCCTGGGGTTGTCCGATGCTGAGGTGGAAGCGATCTTCTGGGGCAATGCCGCGTCGATGTACGGCGTGGCGGGATGAGCTCTTTTCCAAGCGGCCGGAGATGTTCCTGCCGGAGCGCTGGCCCGCCTACTGCCCGATGGGTTAGAGTAGCAGTGAACTCATGCGATCGATCCTGATGGCTCTGGCATTGGCCGCGGCGGCATTCGCCGAAGACTACGCGGCGGTGCTGCTCCCTGTCTTCCGCGCGAACTGCCTCGGCTGCCACTCCGGCGCCGCCGCTCAGGCCGGTCTCGACCTGTCGACGTTCGAGGCCGCCGTAAAGGGCGGCAAGACCGGACCCGCGCTCAAACCGGGCTTCAGCTCCGACAGCTTGCTGCTGTCGAAGATCGTCTCCGGACAGATGCCGCCGGGACGCAAGCTGGATGCGGCCATCGTCAAGACGGTCGGCGGGTGGATCGACAAGCAGCGACCGCTCCGCGCGGGCGTTACCGAAGCGGACGTGGAGCCCGTCTTCCAGATGCGCTGCGTGTCCTGCCACGGCAAGCGAAAGCAGGAAGGTGGACTCGATCTGCGCACCCAGGCCTCGCGTCTGAAGGGCGGCAAGTCCGGTCCGGCGATCGTGCCGGGGAAGCCGGAGGAGAGCCTTGCGATGAAGCGCATCTCCGCCGGGGAAATGCCGCCGCCGAAGCTGTTGTTCGAAGCCGTGGTGCGCCCGCCGAGTTCGACCGAGGTCGACACGCTCCGGGAGTGGATTCGCGCCGGCTGTCCACCGCGGCCAGAGTCGAAGCCGAGGGAGGAGACGTTCACCGCCGCGCAGAAATCGTGGTGGGCGTTTCAAACGCCGAAGCGCCCCGATGTTCCGGCGGGGGACGCGCGGTTGATCCGCAATCCCATCGACGCGTTCCTGCTGCGATCGCTGACCGCAAAGGGCCTCTCCTATTCCGGGGAGGCCGCTCCGGGCGCGTTGATGCGCCGCGCGTTCCTGGACCTGACGGGCCTGGTTCCATCCGAGTCCGAAGTGGCCGCATTCGAGTCGGATCGCGAGCCGGGCGCTTACGAGCGTCTCATCGACCGCCTGCTCGATTCGCCGCGGTACGCCGAACGCCAAGCACGCCTCTGGCTCGATCTCGCCGGCTATGCGGATTCCGAAGGCATCATCGACGAGGACAAGCTGCGCCCCGACGCCTGGCGCTATCGCGACGCCGTCATCCGCGCGTTCGAATCCAACAAGCGGTACGACCGCTTTCTGGCCGAGCAGATAGCCGGCGACGAACTCGCCGACTATCGCCAGGCGAACCCCGCGACGCAGGAGGACGTCGACCGCGTCGCGTCCACGGGCTTCCTGCGCATGGCGCCCGATGGCACTTATTCCCCCGCGAACGGATCGGTGGCCGAGCGCATGAACGTCATCGCCGACGAGATCGAAATCCTCGGGTCGGTGGCGATGGGACTCACCGTCGGATGCGCGCGCTGCCACGATCACAAGTACGATCCCATTCCGCAGCGCGACTACTATCGCACCGCCGCGATTCTCCAAACCGCGTTCGATCCGTACGATTGGGTCAAGCCCACCGAGCGCTACGCCGATGTCGCCCTGCCGGCGGAGATCGAACGCGCGGCGCGCAACAACGGCCCGCTCGAAAAGGATATCGCCCGGCTCGAGGCCGCGCTCGAGCAGAAGACCAAGCTCTATCGCGAGAAGGCGGGCAAGGCCGATGCCCCGCCGGAGGAACTGGCCAAGCAGTTCCCGGACTTCAAGACGCTGCGCGATTCCTCCCGGAAGTCCATCGACGATTTGAAGAAGAAGCTGCTGCCGAAGCCGCGCGTGCGTGCTCTCTACGACATGGGCGGCGCCCCGTCGCCGGTCTACCTGTTGAAGCGCGGCGACGCGCAACTGCTGGGCGAACGTATGGAGCCACGCTCGCTATCGGTGCTCGACGCGGCGGGGTTGGAGCCGTATCGCGCCGGCGAACCGTGGTCCGGCACCAGCGGACGGCGCTTGGCGTTGGCGCGTTGGTTGACGCAGCCGAATCATCCTCTCACCGCGCGCGTGATGGCGAACAGAATCTGGCGGCAGCACTTCGGCCGCGGCATCGTGGCCACGCCGTCCAACTTCGGCAAGACCGGCTCGCCGCCGTCGCATCCGGAACTGCTTGACTGGCTCGCGTCCGAGTTCGTTTCGTCCGGATGGAACATCAAGGCGATGCACCGCTTGACGATGACGTCGCGGGCTTACCGCCAGTCGTCGCGCGTCGATCCAAAGGCAAGCGCCGCCGATCCGGACAACATCCTCTTGTCGCGGATGCCGCTGCGCAGGATGGATGCGGAACAGTTGCACGACTCCGTGTTGCGTGTGGCGGGGCGGCTGTCGTCCGAGCGCTTCGGACCGCCAGTGTCCGTCGAGACGCGGCCCGGCGGCGAGATCGCCCAGCAAGCCTCCAAGGAGCAATGGCGGCGCGCGATCTACGTGCTGCAACGCCGGACTACTCCGGTGACGATGCTTGAAGTGTTCGACCTGCCGCCGATGTCGCCGAACTGCTCGGAACGGGCCTGGTCCACCGTTTCGACGCAGGCGCTCGAACTGCGCAACAGTCCGGTGGTGCTGGAACACGCGCGATATCTGGCGGCGCGGTTGATCGACGAAGAGCCGGGCTCGGCGCGGCGGCAAGTGGAGCGGCTCTACTTGCGCGTGCTGTCGAGGCGTCCAGAGCCGGCCGAAACGGCGCGCGCGCTCGAGACGGTCGAGAAACTCGAGCGAGCTTGGCAGGGCCACCTGAGCGAGACCAAGGACGCGGCGCCCCGCGCCATGACGGCGCGCTGGTACGCGCTGGCGGACGCGGCGCACACTTTGTTGAGTTCGGCGGAGTTTTCCTATGTCGACTGATGTCCTGTCGCGGCGAGGTTTCTTCGACCGCTTCATCGACGGCGTTCACGGCGCGGCGCTCGCGTCGTTGCTGACGCCGGCCGCCGCCCGCGCGGAGCGGCGCTACGATTTGACGCCCAAGAAGCCGCACTTCGAGCCGAAGGCGAAGGCGGTGATCCACCTCTTCATGAACGGCGGCCCGAGCCAGGTGGATCTGTTCGATCCCAAGCCGGCCTTGAAGAAGTTCGCCGGATCGCCGCCGGGCCGCGACATCGTCAACCAAATCGAGTTCGCGGATCAGATCGGCGTGATGATGCCTTCGCCATTCGAGTTCCAACGGTACGGCAAGTGCGGCATGGAAATGACCTCGCTGATGCCGCATCTTGGATCGGTGTGCGACGAGATCGCGTTCGTCCGTTCGGTGTACGGCGAGCACTTCAATCACGAGCCGTCGCTCTACCTGATGCACACCGGACGCACGCTGCCGGGGCGGCCGTCGCTGGGCGCCTGGGTCACCTACGGACTCGGTTCGCACAACCGGAACCTGCCCGCCTATGTCGTGCTCGACGACCCGAAACAGCTTCCCGTGAACGGCATCCAGAACTGGCAATCGGGCTGGCTGCCGCCCGTCTTTCAGGGGACGAGATTCCGCTCGGAAGGCCTGCCGTTATTGAACCTGAAGCCGCCCGAGGAGGTTCCGGCGGCGCTCCAGGAGGCGCGGCGCGATCTGCTTCGGACGATCGACGAGGAGCATCGCGCCAAGCGGCCCGGCTATCCCGATCTCGACGCCCGCGTGGAGAGCTTCGAACTGGCGGCGCGCATGCAATTGACCGCGACCGACGCGCTCGACCTGTCCACCGAAAGCGACGCCACCAAGGAGATGTACGGCCTGAACGAAGACGCGACTCACTCCTACGGCAAGCGCTGTCTGATGGCGCGCCGCCTGGTGGAGCGCGGCGTGCGCTTCGTGCAGATCTTCATCGAACGCCAGATCTGGGACACGCACTCCAATCTCGACACCGAGTTGAAGTACTGCTGCGCCAAGACCGACCGCCCCGCGGCGGCGCTGATCCGCGACCTGCGGCAACGCGGCCTGCTCGACTCCACGTTGATCGTATGGGGCGGCGAGTTCGGCAGAATGCCCATTTCGCAGGTCCGGCAAGGCGCGGGCGGCGCGGGCCGCGACCATGGCCCCGGCGGCTTCACCATGTGGCTGGCCGGCGGCGGCGTGAAGGGCGGCGTGGCGCATGGAGCCACCGACGACATCGGACACAAGGCCGTCGTCGACCGCGTGAGCGTGCACGATTTCCATGCCACGATGCTGCACCTGCTCGGCATGGACTTCCGCGCCTTGTCGTTCGACCGCCACAGCCTGAGCGAGCGCCTCACCGATCAGTATCCGGCGCGCGTGGTGCGCGAAATTCTCGCGTAGCTACTTCGCCAGCGCTCCGTACAGTTCGGGGCGGCGGAAGCGGAACAGGTATTCCGGCTCGGCGCGAGCCTCGCGGAGCGTCTCCGCGCGAAGCCCGGCGACGATCATCCCCGGTTCGCCGGCGGGACCGTCCCATTCCGCGATCACATCGCCGCGTGGCCCGACGATCGTCGCGCCACCGGGGAATCGCTGCTCCGCGCCCGCGGCCTCCACGTATCCGCTGTAGTTGCACGCGACGCCGAAGATGCCGTTTTCCACGCAGCGGGCGCGAACGGCTGGCCCGGCCCACGCGCTCCATCCCGCGGGCGTGCACGGCGGCGGATCGGCGGCGAAGGGGAACAGCGCGATCTCCACCTGACGCACCGCGAGCAGCCGCGCCGACTCCGGCATCAGCGCGTCGAAGCAGATGTTCGCGCCGATGCGGCCCAGCGGCGTTTGCGCGACATCGGGGGCCGGTCCGCCATTGTAGAAAGGCAACTCGTACATGGGAACGTGCATCTTGCGCCACGCGCCGGCGAGGCCGTCCGGACCAACCAGCACGTGGGTGTTGAACAGAACGTTGCCGGCGTCTTCGAGCATGCCGGCGGCGATGAACAGGCCGCGGTCCTTCGCGATTCCGGCGAGCGCATTCACCGCGAATCCGTCCAGCGGTTCGGCAGTCCGGCGCGCGATGCGCAAGGCCTCCCGCAGCCAGACATCGTGCTCGCCGCGAGGATGATTCGGCAGGAAGCCTGTCACGCAGAGCTCCGGGAACAGCGCCAAATCCGCGCCTTCGCACGCGGCTCGCGCGGCCCATTCGTCGATCGCCGCGAGATTGTCCTTCGTCCGCCCGGGCAGACCGCCCATGCAGACAGCCGCGGCGCGCACCGTGTCGCGCATGTTTACCGAAGCGCCGCGCGAGCTCTTTGGAGCCACGTCTCGTAGATCAAGGAGTCCTTGCCGCGTTCCCACTCCTCGCGCGGCCACACGCTCAGAGCCTCGCGAGAGAGACCCGGAATGCCTGTCCCCAAGGCGCGCGTTCCACCCTCGCGATGCTCGGTCGCGTAGAGCTTGTCCATCTCGACGCCTCGTTCTTTCGCCCACTCGGCGACATGCGTGACTGGCAGGGCGCGGATCGAAGCGGCGGTCCACGCCGGGAAGTCGAGTTGCTTTTCGAGCCACAGGGCCGCGGCCATGGTCACGAACAGCGGGCGGTGCCCCACGCGCTCTTCGTACCGATTCTCGAACACCCGCGAGCCAGGGGCCAGCAGCGCCGCGCGCCGCCGCAGATCGTCGAAGTGCGCGGCGAAGTCCCGCTTCCCGCCTTGCATGATCGTGTCTTCGGTTCCGTTGAACACGAGCGTTGGACCGTTTTTCGCGCGCAGCGCGTAGATCTCCGCCGCGCGATCGCCGAGGAACGACAGGGCTTTGTACGGAAGGCCCTGGCACATCGGTTTGGAGGAATCCCAGTACTCGCCCGGCCCGTCGAGATTGCCGCCTCCGGCGAGGATGGTGGCGCGAATCCGCGTATCCACCGCGCCGCCGAGGCTCAGCACGAACGAGCCCATCGAGTAGCCCATCGCGCCGATGCGCTCGGCGTCGACCTCGGGCCGGCTCTCGAGGTACGACACGGCTTGCATCAGGTCGGTCATCATGAGCCCGCCCATGCGGCGCCCGAGTTCGGCCGGCTCCTGAAGCTTGTCGTGCGCGCGCGTTCCCGACAGGTGTTGCGCGTTGCGCTCGCCTTCGCCGATCGGATCGTATGTAAGCACCGTCGCGCCGCCGCGCGCGTAGAGCACGCCGGCGTACATCGCATACCAACTGAACTTGTCGCCGCCATGTCCGTTGACGACGACCAGGCCGGGGCCCTTGCCCGCGGTCTTCGCCGGACGGTAAACGATCGCCGGAACTCGCAGCCCGTACTGCGTCGCGTAGGAGACGCGTTCGGCCACGATTCCGGGCTCGGGCTCGAACTTTCCGTGGAGGCGGGCATCGAGCTTCGGCAGTGGATTCGCCGCGAACAACGCCGCGCGGATTCGCGTTCGTTTCTCTCCGTCGCCAGGAGTCCCGGCCAGGCAGGCCGAGGCGGCCAACAGCACCGGCAGGATTCGAGTCCGCATTACGCGAGGATCTCGCGCACGACGCGGCCGTGCACATCGGTCAGCCGGAACTGCCGTCCCTGGAACTTGAACGTCAGCCTCTCGTGATCGATCCCGAGCAGATGTAGGATCGTCGCTTGCAGGTCGTGCACGTGTACGCCGTTTTCGGCGACGTTGAAACCGAAGTCGTCCGAAGCGCCGTGCTCGTGACCCGGCTTGACGCCCCCGCCCGCCATCCACAACGAAAAGACGCGGCCGTGATGATCGCGTCCATAGCTCTGAGGCTTCACCGCGCCCTGTCCGTAGGGAGTGCGGCCGAATTCCCCGCCCCAGATCACCAGCGTGTCTTCCAACATTCCTCGCTGCTTCAGATCGAGCACCAGCGCCGCCGACGCGCGGTCGGTGTCGCGAGCCAGGGCCGGGAGCTTCTCGGTGAGTCCGCCATGATGGTCCCAACCGCGATGGTAGAGCTGAATGAAACGCACATCGCGCTCCGCCAGCCGCCGCGCGAGCAGGCAGTTCGCCGCGAACGTGCCGGCCCTGCGCGACTCCTCCCCGTACAGCGCGTGCACGTGATCGGGCTCGTTCGACGTGTCGGCCAGTTCGGGGACGCTCGCCTGCATGCGAAACGCCATCTCGTATTGCGCGATGCGGGTCTCGATTTCGGGATCGCCGGCTCGCTCATGCTGCCGCCGGTTCAGCGCCGCCAGCCCGTCGAGTTGATCCCGCCGTTGCTCGCGCGTCATGCCCGGCGGATTCGACAGATACGGCACCGGATCGGCTCCGGTGCGGAACTGCACGCCCTGATGGCGGCTCGGCAGGAATCCGGCGCTCCACAAGCGCGACAGCAGACCTTGGTCCGGCATGCCGTTGGCGGGCAGCGAATTCAGCACCACGAACGCCGGCAGATTCGAGTTCGCGCCGCCGAGTCCATAGTCGATCCACGATCCCAGGCTCGGCCGCCCGGGCAATTGACTCCCGGTTTGCAACAACGTAATCGCGGGATCGTGATTGATCGCCTCGGTGTGCATCGACCGGATGAGGCAGATCTCGTCGGCGATCGCGGCGGTTCGCGGAATCAGCGAACTCAGCCAGCGCCCGCTCTGGCCATGCCGCCGGAACTCGTACATCGACGGTACGATCGGGAAACGGTCCTGATGCGCCACCATCCCCGTGACGCGCTGTCCGCCAAAGACGGAGGCGGGGATGTCCTGGTCGAAGCGGTCCTCGATCGCCGGCTTGTGATCGAAGAGATCGAGATGCGATGGGCCGCCGGATTGAAACAGGTAGATGACGCGCTTGGCTCTCGGCGCGAAGTTGGGGAACGATCGCGGCGTTTCGGCCGCCAGCGAATGCAGCGCGGCCAGGCCGAGCCCGCATGTCGCGCGGGAGAGAAACTCGCGCCGCGAGGAGAATCGAGAGTAGTTTCCACACTCCATCGGATCAGCCTTTCGTGACCACTTCGTCGAGGTTGAGGATCATATTCGCGACCACCGCGTAGGCGGCTAGTTCGGCCGCCGGAATCGATTCGTCGCGCGGAGACGCTCCCGTGGAAAGCAAGGCGAGCGCCCGTTTGGCGTCCGCGAGGAACGCCGCATGCTGCTTGTCGAAGGCTTCGCGCAGGACGCGCGATTCGACCGCGTCCGGCTCGCGGCCAGCGGCCAGCAGGAACGCCCGCGCCAGGCGCGATTCCGGAGTGGAGCCGCCCTCGCGGATCGCGCGTTCGGCCAGCTTGCGGGAAGCCTCCACGAACACCGGATCGTTCATCAGCGTGAGCGCCTGCAGCGGCGTGTTGGTGGACGACCGCCGCACGACGCAGAACTCGCGGTCCGGCGCGTCGAACACGGTCATCGCCGGATGCGGCGCGGTGCGCTTCCAGAAGGTATAGAGTCCGCGCCGGTACAGGTCGCCGCCCGTGCTCTCCACGTAGGACGTGCCCGGATAATCGGCCGCGACGACAATGCCCTTGTACATTCCGGCCGGTTGATAGGGAAACACGCTGGGCCCGCCCACCTTGGCATCGAGCAACCCGGAAGCCGCAAGCGCCTGGTCGCGAATGATCTCGGCGGGGAGCCGGAATCGCGGCCCGCGCGCCAACAAACGGTTGCCCGGATCGCGAGCGACCAGGGCGGGAGTGACGGAAGAATCCTGCCGGTAGGTGGCCGAAAGCACGATGCCCTTGATCAGCCCCTTCACGTCCCACCCGGAGTCGACGAACTCGCGCGCCAGCCAATCGAGCAGTTCGGGGTGGCTCGGCGATTCGCCCTGCACTCCGAAGTTCTCGCTCGTGCGCACCAGTCCCTGGCCGAAAAGCTGCTGCCAGAATCGATTCACCACCACGCGCGCGGTGAGCGGATGATCGGGTTTGACCAGCCACTTCGCCAAACCCAAACGGTTCCGGGGCGCGCCCTCCGGCCACGCTCCCAACAATTCCTCGGGGACGCCGGGCTCCACCTTTTCGCCGGGAGCGTCGTAGGCGCCGCGATTCAGCACGCGCGTCTCGCGTGGCGGGGACATCTCCTGCATCACCATCACGGTCGGAATCGAGCGGCGAAGCGCCAGCAGTTCCGCGTGCAGTTTGTCCCGCTGTCCTCGCGCTTCGGCATAGGCGGGATCGGATGCGCGCATCGCCGCGTCGCGGAGCCAACTCCGCCCCTCTCCGCTGGATCTGGCGAACGGAATCGCGCGGCTTTCGAACATGGCGCGGATCTCCGCGGGACTCAGCGCGCGCTCCCACGCCTCCACCTCGTCGAGGCGGCCGGTGAATCTCGGCGCGCCGGGCCCGTTGTCCCAGCCGGCGCGGAATTTCGTTTGCGCTGGCTTGTCACCTTTCGCGTCCGGCAGCGGGAATCCGTCGTTGAGCGTCCTCGCCGCTACTTCACGGCCGTCGACGAACATCCGGACCCACGAGGCGTGGCCGCGATTGGCGCCTGCTTCACCCTCGTAACGCAGCACGGCGTGATGCCATTCGCCCGCCGCGAGTCCAGCGCCTTCCGAACGTACGCGAGTCGAATAGGCGGGAAAGCGCTGCCCGAAGCGAAACTCCATCTCGCCGCCGGTGAGTCTCCACTCGATGCCGTTCCCGTAGGTGGTCGCGGCGCGATTGCGAGCGAAGTCCATCGCGGAGAGCAGCGCGGCGTCGCGATCGTCCGGTCCGGGGCGCACCCAGGCGGCGAGCGTCAGCCCGCCTCGCTTGGCCACCGCCACCGCCGCGGTTTCGGGCTTGGCGTCCGCGGCGAGGACGCAGGCGTGGCCATCGACGCCCGGCGCCTTCTCGAAGCCGGCATCCGTCTCGCAGCCGATGCGGACGGCCGGTCCGTCCGCGGTCTTCGGGGCGGAGGGTACACGGGATGCATCTCCGCTCCACCGTTGCGCGCGGGCTTCGATGGCGCGATCGAGCCTTGCCACCGAAGCCTCCAGCTCTTCCATGCGGCGCCGGTGTTCGTTCGACGGCGCGGGGATCATCGGCACGGCGTTGGCGACGCGGCCGTCCTCGCCGATCTCCGGCACATTGTTGAAGAACGCGTAGAAGCGGTAGTGGTCCTTCTGCGTGATTGGATCGTACTTGTGATCGTGGCAGCGCGAGCATTCCAGCGAAAGCCCGAGCCACGACATGCCGAGCGTGCGAACGCGGTCGGCGACGTATTCGACGCGGTACTCCTCGTCGATGATGCCGCCCTCCGAATTGATGACGTGGTTGCGGCCGTAGCCGGTGGCGATGCGCTGTTCGAGCGCGGGTTCCGGCAGCAGGTCGCCGGCCAGTTGCTCGGTCAGGAACCGGTCGTACGGCATGTTCGCGTTGAAGCTATCGATCACCCAGTCCCGCCAGCGCCACATGGAACGGGCCGCGTCATTATTGAAGCCGTGAGTGTCGGCGTAGCGGGCTACGTCGAGCCAGTCCATCGCCATCCGCTCGCCGTAGGCCGTCGATTCGAGCAGCTTGTCCACGGCGGCGCCGTACGCCGCTTCGCCGCGCGTGTTCAGGTCCGCGGCGAACCCGGCGAGCCGTTCGGGCGAGGGCGGCAATCCGGTGAGATCGAGCGAGACGCGGCGGAGCCATGCGGCTGCCGGCGCGGCGGGACTCGGACGCAGACCTTCCGCGTTCAGCCGCGCCAGCACGAAGGAGTCGACCGGTGTCCGCGTCCAGCCGGGGGTCGCGGTGGTGGGAATTCCTGGCCTCGTGGGAGGCGTGAACGCCCAGTGCTTGGAGTAGCGACCTCCTTCCGCGATCCAGCGTTGCAGCGTGGCGATCTGCTCCGCGGTCAGCGTGCGATTGGAATGCGCGGGCGGCATGCGCAACGCGGGCTTCGGCTCGGTGATCCGCCGCACGATGCCGCTTTCCTTCGGCCTGCCCGGGCGCAGGGCCGCGCGGCCCTCACGCTGGGCGGTGGCGCCCTCGTACGTATCCAGCCGCAACCCCGCCATGCGCTTCTTCGCGTCCTGGCCGTGACAATGGAAACAGTTCTCGGAAAGGATGGGGCGCACGTCGCGGCCGTAGTCGACGCGCGTGTTGTCGGCGGCGAAAGCGGCCGCCGCGAGTAGAGCCAATAGGAACGAGTACACCGGTCCTACGGTTATACCGTATCCGGAGGTGGCGCACGGCGGGGCGCACTGTGGTGAATGCGCCGGAATCGACGAATCGCGCCCCGGAACCGCCGGCGTTCGCGGCAGGCGGAACCCTGCGCGCGGCGCATAGCCTCCCAAGCCTCGTCGAACGGCAGGCTGGCAACCTGTCGCGCGGCCTTCCCTGCAATGCCGCGAAGCGCTTCTCTCGTGGGCCTGGCGCTGTCAGGCGTGTCCCCGCGGGATCACTGATTACGACTCTCAGGCCCGGGCGCGTTAGTAGAGGCCGATCGCGATGTTGACGGCGAAGTAGAGCCAGTCGAGCGTCGTCAAGGCCACGTGAGCTTTCGTCCTTAGAGCGCATCCGCCCGGCGCAGAAGGGCGAGCCGTTGGAACCCGGACAAACACGGACGATTTTTCTTGTCCGGGTTCGCTGAAAAACGTATGTGGCTCATAGGAAAGGAGTTCGTCAAGGCTTGGGGCGGCGCGAACCCGGACAAACCCGGACAGTGGAACCTATCGGCCGGTCCGACCGGGGCGATGCTGCGGCGTCTCGGGGAACCCGGACAAACACGGACGATTTTTCTTGTCCGGGTTCGCCTAAGAACGTATGTGGTTCATAGGAAAGGAGTTCGTCAAGGATTGGGGCGGTGCGAACCCGGACAAACCCGGACAACGGAAGCCACCCTGACCAGCCAGCTCTGGCCGAGTTTCAATCGGGCTTGCGCCGCCTCGCGGCGGGCGGTTCCGTTGCCGGGGACCGTTCGGGGCCTGTTTGAGGAAAGCGCGCCAGCGGCGCGCTTGCCTTCAAAGCGGCTTTGACGAGATTCAGTTCCTTCGTCTGCAGCCTAAGCTCCTTCCGCGCTTGGACCACCCGCCGCCGCAAGTCGCGAATCGCGGCCAAGGCTTTTGCTTTCGCCTCGGCGGGAACCGCGATTACCACCGCCTTCTTCTCTTTCTCTTCCCTTGCCGTCGCCATTTTCTTCGACACTTTGCGCCTCCTTGCGGATTCACCGCGCGGAATTGTCTCGTTTCGTTTTTATCATAATTCGGACGCATTACGGCCGAGGCGCCGTCCGGGCTCCCGAATCACCGCCCGCCAGTGAATATTCAATTTTCAAAGACCGATGGCCGGGCGCGGAGCGCCGCCACGAGTTCGATTATTGGGTACGGCCGAGGAGGATTCCGGAAAACGACCGCGGTTCGTGCGGCGATATTGGCGCTATTCTACTCAAAATGCTGGAAATCGACTCGCGGGTCTTTTGAGGGTATTGCGTGAACAGTTTGCCGGCCAGTCCACGGACCCCACCCGACTTCCAAGTTCGCGACGGACGCGGTTCCGGTGGTGCGGGCTGGGATGATCCCGGCGATGGTCGAGCGATAGGTGGCTCGGCACCCTGCTCACCGGCGCGGTGGACGCCGGTGAAACGGCTCTGGTGCAAAATTAGCGGGATGGGCGAAGTTGGGGAAATGTCCCGATTCGTTCCGGTCGAAGAATTGTTCGCGGGCCGCCATTTCGACGCGGAGATTGTGGTGTTGTGCGTTCGGGTTGGGGCTGAAGAGTTTCCAGACGGCGGAGGTGGTGACCGGCGGCATCGAACTGGCGGAGAAGATCAAGAAGGGACAATTCAAGATGGGCAAGCTGGGTGGGCGCCGGGCGACGCTGCCTGAGATCTGGCGAGCCGCTCTGGCGGCGTGATCGATATCGGAATCAATCGATACAACGACAGCGGCCGAATTTGCCGCAACTGACAAGTTGCACCAGAGCCGGAAGGCGAGGGGAGAGACTCGAGGGGCCGCAATTTTGCAAGAGGCGCTTGCAAAAGCGGACTCTTGCCGGGCTGACAGAACGAGGAACTAGCGTAGAATCAGGGCTGGTACGATTGAACTTGAAGGGCTTTTTATGCCAGCGACTATCCCGGTAACGATCACCCCCGAAGAGCAAGAAACGCTTCTTGCTCGGGCCAGAGCCCAGGGTGTGAGCGTCGATGCGCTCGTTCGGAAGGCTGTCCTTCAAATCATCTACCCCGGAGAAAGAACACCTTCCGCGCAGCAACTCCGCGGCGAGGATCTTGAAAGAGCATTTGAAGAGCTTGCGGATCTTGTTCCGGATTCCGTTCCCGCTCTTTCCGTCGAAAGCTTGCGGCGCGAAAATCTCTACAGCCGCGAAGACGACCAGTAGATGAAAGTCCTCGCCGATGCGAACATCCTTGTTCGTGGCATCCACAGAAAAGATCCACAACACAAAGTGGCCCTCTCGGGCCATTCGAGCGCTCCGAAATGCCGGTGACACCGTCTGCAGCGTTCCTCAGAACCTCTACGAGTTGTGGACGGTCGCGACCAGGCCAGCGGCGAGTAACGGACTCGCGCTCACACCCGAGCAAGCCACTCGTGTTCTCACTCGCATCGAACAGCTTCTCGTTCTCATGCGCGATACGCCAGGGATCTACGACGAATGGCGTCGCCTTGTTGCTGTCCACTCCACATCCGGCAAAGCCTCACATGACGCGCGACTCGTCGCCGCCATGAACGTGCACGGAATCGACCATGTGCTCACCTTCAACACCGCCGATTTCAAACGCTATCCGGGAATCACGGTTCTTGATCTGAGCGAGGTTCCGGCCAAGCCAGCCGAACCGCAGAAGGAGTCATAGCGGGGGAGTTGCCCCGGCGGCCCAACGAGAGAGGTGTTCCCCTCTCTCGACTCCCCCCGACTAGCCGTCGGGCATTCCTAACTAAGGAACTCATTCGGCCGCTTCGAGGGGAATGAGCGCGTAACCCATTGATTTGGCTTTGGCGTGGAGCTTCGCCTCTTGTCGTTTCTGATACCGGAGTTGGTCGGCGGCGAACCTGGAGTCGTCGAACTCTTGGCGGGT
>SYLY01000042.1 GCA_005808475.1 Acidobacteriota bacterium | reverse complement strand
TCCTGACGCGCATCGCCGCGGGCCGGGTCGAGCGCGGCCTGCCGCACGCGTTACGCGCGTGCGGCTACAAGACCTTCAGCCTCTATCCGTTCTGGGGCGCTTTCCTCGGCGCGCGCCTTCGCCGCCCGCAGTTCGTGGTTGAGCCGGAGCAGATCGGTGGTTCTCGCTTGGACCTGCTCCTCGAGATGCTGCCTGTGGTCGAGCAAGGCCATGTCGCGCTCTTCCACCTGCGCAAGCATGGCGTTGAAGGCGTCGGTCAATGTGCCGATCTCGTCGTTGCGCGACTTGGCGACGCGAAGCGAGTAGTTGCCGTCCTGGGAGATTTGGCCGGCGGCCGCGGCGAGGTTCCCGATCGGGAGCGCGATCAGCCGCCGCAGGACGCTCGAAAAAGCCGCCGCGATCGCCACCGCCATCGCGAGGATCGGCAGGCAGGCGCGCGCATACGCGGCCATTCGCTCGCTCATCCGCTCCTTGCGCCTCTCCACCGTGGCCTCCCCGGCGCGCTCGCCGCCAGAGACGATCGGCCGCCGGGCGACGATCGTTTCCTCCACGCCCACTCCCCGGGCCCGGTATTCGGCTAGCGCCCGGCCGTGCCTCGTGTAGATGGCTGCGTGGATAACATCCGGCTTCAGACGGAGCGCGGCCAGCGTCGATCGCGCGGCGGCGGCGTCCTCGAACACCGCGGCCGCCTCGCCGTGCGTCGCGATCATCTCCGCCGTGGAGTCGGCTTCGGCCCGCGATTCCTCGGCCAAACGATAGGACTCGCTCACCAACAGCGCCGCGCAACAGGCCGCCACCGTGGCGCTAGCCGCGCAGATCATCAGGGCCGGCAGCTTCCAGCCGATCGGCCAGTCTCGAAACGATCTCACGGCGCTCTACCTTCCGTTCGCCGACAGGCGAAGCAACTGGGAACTGATCTTGAGCCCACCTCGGAGGGCCTGTTGGTGATTCACCTCGAAGCGAACGCGTTCGCCGTCCACCATAATCGCGACCATGCCGCCCGTTACCAGAAATCCCGGAGCATCGGAGAGCGTCAACACAGGAGCCCCGCCGAGCGACGCGATCACCTGGTCGATCCGCCGGCGCCAAAGGCTGATGAACAGCACGTGACAGGATGCCGCGTCCCCGTCTGTCAGACGGCGTCGCACTTGAACGATCCGGCCTTGAACCGGCTTTCCGGACAGCCGCCGTTCCAGCGCCGCCGCCAGCGTCTCGTCCCCCAGCGCGCAAACCTCCAGGGTGGCGGGAGACTCCGGCGGCCATTCGACGAACCGCGCGAAGTTCATCAGAAAGCTCGCCTTCACTTCGGCATCCACGCGTTCGCGGTGGGTTTGGGCGTGCGCGATGGAACATGCCGCCAAGCTGGCGGCGGCGATTCGCCCCGCCAAAAGGCAACGAGCGAGCAGAGTGAGACCGGCAATCCTCACGACTCCCTCATCGGTGCGGTGAGGGAGAACTTGAACGTGGCGCCGAAACTACTTGCGGCCTAGATCCTTTCGCAGCCTCGCCGAGATCCGCCCGGAGGTCTTCTCCATCTCCAACGGATGGAAGTTCTTCGGACGATCGTGAACCGACCACAGCACCTTCCGCGACTTCAGATCGACGAGAAAAAGGTTGCCCTGCCCACGCTGGAACTGCGACAACGGTCTGGCCTGGCCTTCCCTCTGGAGTCGTTCGCGGAGCTTGGCGTCTTCCGCGTCCCGGTCCTGCTCCTTGGTCTTGGGGTCCTTCTCTTTTTCCGCGGTGGTTTCTTCCGGCGGCGAAGGCGGGGGATACAGCTCCGTCAGCCGCCGTTCGAACGACGCGCCGATCTGGTCGGTGAAGACCGCGTCGGCGAGCTTGGGATCGGTGACCACCGTGTAGATCGCCTCCGACGTGATCCGGTGCGCCAGGTATTGGTCCAAACCGTTCGCCATCGGCAACAGGTAGACGGCCTGGACTTGGCCCGGACCGTCCGCGGCCCAAAGCGCGGAGGCGAGGAGAATCGGAGCGAATCGGCGCATACTCTCATACTATGACGGCGCCGGGCGTCCAAAAGACGGATACAATGGCAAGTTGTATAAGGGCGAGAAGATCACTGTCATCATTCCGTGCCTCAACGAAGAGCAGGGGATCGAGAGAGTGTTGAAGCGTCTGCCGGAATTCGTCGACCAGATCATCGTCGTCGACAACGGCTCCACCGACCGCACGGCCGAGGTTGCCGAGTCCCTGGGAGCATCGGTCGTCCGCGAGGATGTCCGGGGCTATGGACGCGCCTACAAAACCGGCTTCGGACGCGCCACCGGCGACGTGATCGTCACTCTCGACGGCGATCACTCCTATCCCCCGGACGCCATATCCTACCTGCTCGAGGCGCTGACCCATCTCGAGGCCGACTTCCTGAACGCCTCCCGTTTCCCCGTGCGCGACCGCAACGCCATGAGCTTCAAACACAAGTTCGGCAACTTCGTGCTTTCCGCCGCGATGTCGATGTTGTTCTTCCGCTGGGTGCGCGATTCGCAGTCCGGCATGTGGGTCTTCCGGCGCAGGATTCTCGCCGGCATGATCCTCGAGTCCGACGGCATGGCGTTCTCCGAGGAGATCAAGATCGAGGCGATCCGCGATCCGCGCATCCGCTTCAACGAGATCTCGATTCAGTATTCGTCGCGGCTCGGCGAGATCAAGCTGAACCCGTGGCGGGACGGTTTTCAGAACCTGGCATTCCTGCTGAAAAAGCGGTTCCTCCGTGGCTCCAAAGCCTGACGCCGCGGTTACCGCCGTCATCCCGAACTGGAATGGAGCCCGGTGCCTGGGCCGCCTGTTGTCGGACCTGCGAGCCCAGACGGAGCCGCCCGCGGAGATCGTGGTGGTGGACAACGGATCGTCCGATGGATCGGATCTCGACGCCGGGCAGACCGGAGCCCGGGTGATCCAGCTTGGGCGGAACACCGGGTTCGCGCACGCCGTCAATCTCGGAGTCGAAGCCTCGCGAACGCCGCTGGTGGCGATCCTGAACGCCGACGTCGAGCTCGAACCGGATTTTCTTGCGCTGCTGGCCGAAGCTTGCCGGCAGCCCGGAACCTGGTTCGCTACCGGCAAGCTGCTCTCCCGCGCGGACCCGTCGCGGATCGACGCCACGTTCGACGCGGTCTCGCGCGCTGGCTGCCCCTGGCGGTGCGGACAGGGGCGGCTCGACGGGCCGCCGTGGAGCGCCGGACGCGAGATCGCGATGGCTCCTCTCACCGCGGCCGTTTTCCATCGGGAAGTGTTCCGTCGCGTGGGGCCGCTCGACGAGCGGTTCGAGTCGTATCTCGAGGATGTCGACCTCGGAATTCGATGCGCGCTCGAGGGGTTGAGCGGCCGCTACGTACCGGAGGCGGTCGGCCGGCATTGGGGGAGCGCCACGCTGGGAGCCTATGGGAGCGAGTCCGTGCGGCTGCTGGCGCGGAATCAGGTCTTTCTGGTGTGCAAGCATTATGCGGGCGCGTGGCCGGCCGGAAGGTTGTGGCGCGCGATGGTGGGCCAGGTTCTTTGGGGTTTCGTGGCGGCCCGGCGCGGAGCGGCGGGGGCATTCCTACGGGGGAAATGGGAGGGACTCAGGCGGGCCGGCGAGTTTGGCGCGCCGCGGGCGGGAGTCGAGGAAGTGCTCCGGTCGAGCGAGGAGACGATCCGCGAGTGGCAACGTGCGTCCGGGTTCGACCGCTACTGGCGCCTGTATTTTCTGCTCACGACTGGGCGGGCTTGATCGATGGCGGATCGAACGGCAGCGGTCGTAGTCGCCTATTTCTCCGCCGGACCCTTGGCCGAGTGCCTGGAGGCCGTGGTCTCGCGCGTGGATCAGACGATCGTGGTCGACAACGGCTCCGGGGACGATACCCTGGCGGTTGCCGCCCGCTGGCCTCGGGTGGAGGTGATCGCGAACCCGGATAACACCGGTTTCGCGGCGGCGGCGAATCTGGGCTTCATGGCCGCCCGAGCCGAGTTCGTGCTGCTGCTGAATCCGGACGCCGTGTTGACCACTTCCGTCGCTCCGCTGGTGGATGCGTGCCGAAGACCGGGCGCGGCCGGAGCCGCCGGGCTGCTCCTCGGCAACGACGGACTTCCGCAGACTGGATTCCAGATCCGCCGGCTCCCGGACTGGCGCGTGTTGGCCTTCGAGTGCCTCGGCCTGAACCGCGTCTGGCCGGGCAATCCCGTCAACCGTCGATACCGCTGCCACGGCTTCGACTACTCCCGCCCTTCGCGTATCGAGCAGCCCGCCGGGGCGATGTGGATGATCCGGCGCTCCGTCTGGCAGGCCTGCGGCGGGTTCGACAGCCGGTTCTGGCCGCTGTGGTTCGAGGATGTGGATCTGGCCGCGCGGATGGCCCGGGCCGGCTACCAAACCTGGTACGAACCGGAATCGGCCGCCCGTCATTCCGGCGCCCATTCGATCTCGCGCCTCGAGCCGGGCGACAGGAGGGTCTTCTGGTATGGTAATCTCTTAAAGTTCGCTTGCGGGCACTTCCGGCCATGGCAGGTCCGGCTTCTGGGGGGAGCCGTGATCGCCGGAGTCGCCGTTCGAGTTCTGTTGGAGACGTTGGCGGGGAAAGGCGGAAGAGCCTGGAGCGGGTGTGGTAAAGTGGTAGGGTTTGCAGCCACTTACCTGCTCTTCGGCCGGGCCCCGGGCACAGCAGTCTCCGGCGGGGGGAAGGTAAGCGACTGAACGCACCACAATCTGGCAAACGAATGGCATTTCACGATCGGGTTTCCGTAACCGTCGTAACCTATAACAGCGGGAGATTCATCAAACGCTGCTTGGAGTCGATCATGGCGCAGGAGTATGGCGCCCTGGATGTGATTGTCATCGACAACGCCTCCACCGACGGCACGGCGGACATCCTCGACCAGTTCGAGGGCCGTTGCCAAATCGTTTACAACGAGGAAAACATCGGGTTCGCCGCTGCTCAGAATCAGGCCATGCGCATGGGCTCCGGTGAATGGGTGCTCACGCTGAACCCCGACGTCTTGCTGAATCAGGACTTCGTGGCCAATCTGGTGGCCGCCGGTCAGGCCGAAAAACGGATCGGTACTGTCTGCGGCAAGCTGCTGACTCTCACGGCAAACTTCGATATCCCCGATGAGCAGCGCGTGGATTCCACCGGTATCTACTTCACGCCGATGCTCCGCCACCTGGATCGCGGCAGCCTCGAGATCGAGCGGGGCCATTACACCCAGGCGGAATTCGTGTTCGGAGCGACGGCGGCCGCCGCGCTTTATAGACGGCGGATGATCGACGATATCGCGATCGACGGAGAGTTCTTCGACGAAGACTTCTTCGTGTACCGTGAGGACGCCGACGTGGCTTGGCGAGCCCAGTTGCTCGGCTGGAAGTGCCTCTACACTCCGGAGGCCGTGGGGTATCACGTCCGAAGCGTGCTTCCCGGAAAGCGGCGGGCGCTGCCTTCCGAAATCAACATGCATTCGGTGAAGAACCGGTTCCTGATGCGAATCAAGAACATCACCCCGGCCGTCTACGCAAGGAACCTGCTTTCGATTACGTTCCGCGATTCAGTGGTCTTCGCCTGCTGTCTGACCCGCGAGACATCGTCGCTCAAGGCGTTCGTGTTCCTGGCCAGGAACTTCCGCCGGTTCTGGGAGAAGCGGCGCAAGATCATGCAGCGCGCGCGGGTGTCCGACGAGTACATGGCGGCGTGGTTCGCCTATGAACCCGTGTCGTACCCGGCGCCGAAGGTAGCCAAGAGCTCGAGCAGGGTCGGCGCCCGCGTTCGCGGCACGGGCCGCTAGCCGGGCCGGTCCATGCGGTTCGCCATCGTCGGGACGCGTGGAATCCCGGCAAACTACGGCGGATTCGAAACGTTCGCCGAAGAGCTGTCGACGCGGTTGGCCGCCCGCGGGCATCTCGTGGTGGTGTACTGCCGCCAGCGGCATTCCGAACCGGATTTTCAGGGCGTTTCCCTGGTGACGCTGCCCACGCTACGCCACAAGTACCTGGATACGGTGGCGCACACCTTTCTTTCCACGCTGCACTTGCTGGCTCATCCAGTGGACGCGGCGCTCTACTGCAACGCCGCGAACGCGATTTTCACCTGGATGCCCCGGCTTCGCGGCATTCCCGTGGCCCTGAATGTCGACGGACTCGAACGGAACCGCAAGAAGTGGAACGCGCTCGGGCGGCTCTGGTACCGGCTCGGAGAGCGGCTGTCGACCTTCTGCCCGAATCGCGTGGTCAGCGACGCCGTGAAAATTCGGGAATATTACCTCGAGGAGTATGGCAAGGAGTCCACGTTTATCCCCTATGGCGCCGAGTCGGCCAAGGCAAAGGGGACGGCAGCCCTCGAGCGGCTCGGCCTGGAACCAGGGCGGTATTTCCTGTACGTCAGCCGTATGGAGCCCGAAAACAATGCGCTGCTGGTGCGCCAGGCATTCGAGCGCCTGGAGACTCCCTTCAAACTCGCGCTGATCGGCGACGCTCCGTACGCGGCGGACTACATTCGCAAGGTGCGGGATACCTCCGATCCGCGCGTCGTCATGCCCGGGGGCGTCTATGGCGAGGGCTACCGCGAGCTCCAGTCACACTGCTTCGCCTACGTTCATGCGACGGAGGTCGGCGGAACGCATCCCGCTTTGATCGAGGCGATGGGCCGGGGCGCGTTGACGCTGTTCCTCGAGACTCCGGAGAATAGCGAGGTGGCGGGCGGTGCGGCGATTTCGTTCACTCCGGACTCATTGGCCCCGGCGATGCGCCGTCTGCTCGACATGGGCGACGACGAGCGGGAAACCTGGCGCGCCCTCGCGGCGGAGCGTGTCCGGGAACGGTACAGTTGGGACGCCGTGACGGACGCGTATGAAGGGCTCCTGCGGGGAATGTGCGCTTGAAGAGGTCCTGGATCGAGGTGTCGCGCTCGGCGATCGCCGCGAACTTCGAAGCGGTTCGCGCGTTGGTGGGTCCCCAGGTGGAGGTGGCGCCGGTAATCAAGGCCGACGCCTACCGGCATGGCGCGATCAAGGTGGCGCGAATTTTAGCTCCGCTGGGCGCACGTTGGTTCTGCGTCAGCAGCGTGGATGAGGGGATCGCGTTGCGTGAAGCGGGCATCGATTCCCGCATATTGGTGATGGCCGATTCGCTCCCCGACAGCCTGCGGAGGGCCGTGGCGCATCGTTTGACGCCCGTGCTCCACGATGTCGCGGAGATCGCGAAGCTGGACCAGGCGCCGGAGCCGGTCGACTACCATCTGAAGATCGACTCGGGAATGGGGCGGTTGGGAACTCGCGCCGGCGCCGCGAACATCGCCGCGGCGGTGGCAGCAGCCCGAGTCGCGAGGCTGGATGGGTTGATGACGCACTTCGCTTCGGCCGCCGACTATGTGTCGGAGCAGACCGGCGGCCAATGCGAGGCGTTCGACCGCCTTGTAGGAGAACTTGCGGATCGCGGCGTGCGGCCGCATTGGAAGCATTTGTCGAGCACCACCGCTGTCGCGTACGGGCGGCGCGAGGCGTGGGGAAATCTGGTGCGTCCCGGGCATGCGATCCACGGGTACGTGTCGCAGGTGCGCGCGGGCGACGCGCCGCCTCGGAACTTGCTCCGTGTGCGTCCGGCGCTGGCGTGGAAGGCCGCCGTGTTGGCGGTGAAGGAGCTTCCCGCCGGGGCTCCCGTGGGCTACGGAGCGCAGTTCGTCACTCCTCGGCCGATGCGGATCGCGGTGATCGCGGCTGGCTATGCGGACGGGATTCCTCACCGGCTTTCCAATCGCGGCAAGGTGATCGCGGCGGGCGCCTGGGCGCCGGTTCTCGGCGCGGTTTCGATGGATGTGACCACCATCGACGCAAGCGCCGCGCCGGGGCTGCGGCCGGGCGATTCGGTCACGCTGATCGGGCGGGAAGGCGCAGTTTCCCAGGACGCGCAACAATTGGCGCGCGCGGCGGGGACGATCAGTTACGATGTGCTGTGCGGGATCAGCGCCCGCGTCGAACGGGTGTTCGTCGACTAGAACTAGACGTCCAGATTGCGAACGTCGAGCGCATTCTCCTCGATGAACTTCCGGCGGCTTTCGACGTCCTCCCCCATCAGGGTCGAGAATATCTCGTCGGATTCCACCAGGTCGCGAAGCTCGATACGGAGTAGAGTCCGCGTGTCGGCGTTCATGGTGGTCTCCCAGAGCTGGCCCGAGTTCATCTCACCCAGGCCCTTGTAGCTCTGGATGTGGGCGTCTTTCTTTCCATCGGCGATCAGGCCGTCCAGGAGATCGCCCCAACTTGCCTGCTGTTTGCGGCTGGTCTCCTTGACGATGACGAACGGAGGCTTGTTGTACGCTGAAAGCTGCTTGGAGAGTGTGCGCATACGCCGGTATTCGGGTTGAGCGGCCAGTTCGATGTTGAGACGGCGATCGGCGTTGGTGGAATCGCGGAACACGAGCGTCCACGCCGAATGCTCCTCGTCGGGCACGATCTCGGCGGTGAGCTTCCGCTCTTGGAGACGGGCGGCGATCGCCTGGATGTTCGCCTGATCGGCGAAATCGGCCTTGGTGTCGACGCGGGCATCGGCGTCGGCCAGCAGGTCGAGGACGCGCGGATCGCGGACCCGGCGCTCCACCTTGCGGCGGAGATTCTGGAACTCGTCGAGAGAACTGAGGAATGCGCGGAGTTCCGTTCCTTCGAGCGTGGCGGACGGACCGCTGCCATTGCCCCCGATTTCGACGCGAACGTCCTCTGTCGCGCGGCGAAGCAACTCGCGGGTGAACTCTTTCTCGTTCTTGATGTACTTCTCGCTTTTGCCCTTCTTGATCAGGTAAAGCGGTGGTTGCGCCACGAAGACGTGACCCTGATTGATCAGGTCCTGCATGTGGCGGAAGAAGAAGGTGAGAAGCAGGGTGCGGAT